>CAIUDK010000125.1 GCA_903897875.1 uncultured Hyphomicrobiales bacterium | reverse complement strand
CTCGTGCTCAACCCATCCCGCTGCTTTATAAAAGCGCTTAGGCAATTTTTTGCGCAAATCGCGGCGCGCCATTTCAACTGGATCAATCGCCTCGCCATGAGAGGGCAACATATCCAAAGAAAGATCATCGCGAATATTGGTCATGATTTTGCCCCGTCCAACGCGCCATCCAACACTTGCAGCAATTCGTCGAAATGATCGATGATGCGTTCAGCACCAGCGCCCGTGAGTTCCTCATTGGGGTGATAGCCCCACGACACGCCAATGCCACGCACACCTGCCGAGCGCGCCATTGCCATATCAAAACTCGTATCCCCCACCATGATCGCGCGATCAGGATGAATACCCGTGTCTGCCAAAGCTTGCAGGATCATCGATGGCGCGGGCTTGGAGGGATGATTGTCGGAGGTTTGGATCGTCACAAACAAATCGTGCCAGCCATGCAGATCAAACAAATGCGTCACGCCACGCAGGGATTTGCCCGTCGCGATGCCAAGCAAAATATCGTCGCGCTTGCCCAAACGCTGCACCATATCCACCGCGCCGGGAAACATCACATCGGCATAGTCGGGGTTGTGGCGATTCACGGACCAAAAATCGCGATAGGCTTGGGCCAGACTATCGACTGGCGCATCAGGCCCGCCAATTTCCAAAAACGCTTCACGCAAAGACAGGCCAACAATCGACAAAGCGCGCTCGCGGGTGGCGGGCTCCAACCCATGCGCCAAAAACGCCTGACGCTGTGCCTCGACAATAAAATTCTGGCTATCAACCAGTGTGCCGTCCACATCGAAAATCACTAACTGCAAAACGCGCTCCTTTGAGCCAAAGCTCTCATCTTCACTAAACCGGCCATTTGCAGTTTTTGCGACCGCCGGGTACGATTTCCCCAGAGAAGGGCAAACAGCCCTCACATAGACCCTCGGGGAGGAATAGATATGGGACCGAAATCCATCCGCATTTTGGCGGCTTCAATTATTCTGTCAGCAGGTCTTTTCCTGTCTCAAGGCCTTATCGGCCAATCAGCTTTGGCGCAAACCCAACCTGCTGGCACGCAAAGCAAAGTGCTTGTTGGCAACGTCAACACATCCAGCGACGTGCCTATTTTTATCGCTGATAAGAAGGGGTACTTCAAGGCCGAAGGGCTTGATGTGGAGCTGATCTCCTTTTCAACAGCCGCCAAAATGATCGCCCCCATGGGCGCCGGCCAGTTGGATGTGGGCAGCGGCACAGTGTCCGCCGGGCTCTACAACGCCTATTCCCGCAAAATCGGCATCCATATCGTGGCTGATAAAGGCTCCGCCCGCCCCGGCTATAATTTCTCGCAGCTGCTTGTGCGCAAGGATCTCATCGACAGCGGCCGCTACAAGAGCTTCAAAGACCTCAAGGGCATGAAGATCGCCATCGCAGCGCGCGGCACAGGCAATGCCGCCACGCTCAATGCAGCCCTCAAAGCTGGCGGCCTCACCTTCAAAGATGTCGACACCATCGACTTAGGCTTCCCCGACCATTTGGTGGCCTACCAAAACAAAGCCATTGAGGCTGGCGTTACCAATGAGCCAACCGCAACGCTCGCCGTGCGCGCTGGCCTTGCGGTGAAGGTCGAGGGCAATGATTCCTTGTTCGCCAATCACCAAACAGCCGTCTTGCTCTATTCAGATAAATTCTCGAAAGAGCGTCCAGAGGTCGCCCGCAAATTCATGCGCGCCTATATCCGCGCGGCGCGTGACTACAATGACGCTTTGCTTGATGGCCGCATTGCAGGCAAAGGCGCTGAGGAAGTCATCGCCACTTTGATCCAATACACCGATATCAAAGACGCGGCACTGTATCGCGACACAGTGCCCTCCGCCTGCAATCCAGATGGGCGCGTTGATCTTGCCAGCCTAGACAGCGATCTCGCCTTCTTCAAAGAAGAAAAGCTGATCGAACAGGCCGACATCAAAGCCAGCGATCTTGTCGACCACACCTTCGCCGATCAAGCCGTCGCCGAACTTGGGCCTTATAAACCCAAGTAAAACGAGGGCCTATTCGTCGGGTGCGTCTTCAATCGGATCATATTGGTGTGAGTCAAAACCAAACAGATCGAACGTGGCTTGCATATGCGCTGGCAAAGGTGCGGTCACGTTGATCATGCCACCCTTAGGATGAGGCAACACAAGATGGCGCGCGAGCAGATGCAGCTTGCGCTCCACTTCCACTGGAATGGCGCGCAGCGGATCGTTGCGGCGTGGATCGTTGTCCGCAATGCCCTGACCATATTTTGGATCGCCGATAATGGGATGACCAATGGCTTCAGCATGCGCGCGCAACTGATGTGTGCGCCCGGTGATCGGCTTCATCGATAGCCATGCCAGACGCGGTGCTACCTTATCAACGGTGGCGTAGAACGTCACAGAATGGCGCGCATCCACTTCGCCGTGTTTGGCGATGCGCATCTTTTCGGGATCGCGATGTTCGCCCGGCCCACGCGCGCCGCGCTCATTGCCCATGCCCGGGCCCTTAGCCAGAAACAGAGAAATACGGCCCTGCACAGGCTTAGGCACGCCTTCAACAATCGCCCAATAAATCTTCTTGGTTTGGCGTGTGCGGAAAATCTCGCCAAGATCAGCAGCAATCGAACGCGTCTTTGCAATCAACAACACGCCAGACGTGTCGCGATCCAGACGATGGACCAGACGCGGGCGCTCGCCCTTCTCATCTTCCATGCCCATCAACATGCCATCGATATGATATTTGGTGCCAGAGCCACCTTGGACGGCCAAGCCATATGGCTTGTTCAATGCCATCACCCAGCGATCCTCATAGAGCACCATGTCTTTCAACGCGCGCGCATCCGCCTCGTTGATAACAGGACGCTTCACAGCAGGTGCTGCAATAGGCTCAATGTTCAGTGGCGGCACACGCACAACATGGCCGGTCTGGAGGCGCGTGGATGTGTCCACACGCGCACCATCCACACGCACCTGACCGGTGCGCACAATCTTGTTCAAATGGCCCAAAGACAATTCAGGCACACGACGCTTGAACCAACGATCGAGGCGCATGCCATCTTCGTTTTCATCAACCGTCAATGTCTGCACAGCCGATGTCACAGCAGCCGTCACGGCACGCGCTTCAGCACGCGCAACAGCGGCAGCGGAAGGCACACGCACACGTGGTGCACCATCAGTAGGCTTCTTGCCGGCAAAGCTGCGCTTCGCTGGTGGACGCTTTGAGGATGAGCCCTTCGATCCTGCAAACTTACCGCCGGCAGACGACCGCTTTGGGCCTTCAGCAGAACGCTTGGGGCCACTTGGCGAACGCTTGCCCTTTGGCTCTACAACGCGCGCAGGACGTTCAGCACGCTCTGGCTTATCAAACGATTGCGAGCTGCCATCAACAGCAGGGCCAACAGAACGGCCTTGCGCAAAACGCTCTTCAGAGGTCAGCTTTTTAGGGCGACGCTTGCTGGATGGCGCTTTGCTTGGTGCACGCTTTGGGCCGTCTTCAGAACGGCCCGGTCTGTCAAAGCTACGCGCCGCGCGTTCTGATGAACGCTCAGGCCGCTCAGAGGAGCGAGCGGGTCTGTCACGAGCAGGTCTGTCTGATGCGCGCTTCTCGCCATCACCAAAACGCTTATCGCCAGCGGGTTTAGCCCGCGACAATCTTGCGCCGGCGGGCTTTGCTCCAGCAGGCTTTTTACCACTCGTTTTTGTCCGTACAGGCTTTTTCAAGATATCGCTCTCACCAAGGCCAATCCGGCCACAAGTCCCACGAGTCCGCCAAGCACGGAGCCGCCCACATAAAACCCGGCACCCATCAGGTCACCACGTTCCCAAATCAAAATCGCATCCAACGAAAACGTCGAAAATGTCGTAAATCCACCCAGCACGCCGGTGGCTAGAAACAACCGCGTGTGCTGCGTCCAACCCTCACCGGCGCGAAACGCCAGCCAGCCAACCAGCAAGCCCATCAGCGCTGAGCCCAGAATATTGATGATCAGCGTGCCCCACGGAAATTCAATCCCGCAATAGTGCGCACAGGTTTGGTTGACGCCATGGCGCAACATACCGCCGAGCCCGGCACCCAGAAAAACAAGCAAATAAGCCATCATTGCGACGGTATAGCCCATCCGCGCCGCAAGGTCACGGCAAACAGCAGCTATTTCCCGCCACTCCGTTCTTTGCGCAGCTTGGCCCAATAATCCAACCGCTTGACGATCTCACGCTCAAAGCCACGCTCGACAGGCTTGTAGAAGCTTTGCGGCCCCAGAGCGTCTGGCCAATAGTTTTGGCCTGAGAATGCGTCGGGCTGATGGTGATCGTATTGATAGCCAGTCCCATAGCCTTCCTGACGCATCATCTTGGTCGAGCCATTCAGGATCGTCTTGGGCGGCATTAGCGAGCCGTGCTCACGCGCCACCTGCATGGCGGCCTTGTAAGCCTCATAGACGGCGTTCGATTTGGGTGCGGTCGCGATATAGACCACAGCTTGCGCTATGGCCAGCTCGCCCTCTGGAGAGCCCAGAAAGTCGAATGCATCCTTGGCGGCTTGGGCAACCGTCAGGGCTTGGGGATCAGCTAGGCCCACATCCTCAACCGCCATGCGCACAATGCGCCGCGTCAAGAACAGCCGGTCCTCCCCCGCGTCCAACATGCGCGCCAGATAATACAGCGCTGCATCAGGATCAGAGCCGCGCACCGCTTTGTGCAAAGCCGAGATGAGATTGTAATGCCCCTCCTGCCCCTTGTCGTAGATCGGCGCACGCCGTTGCACCACATCCACCAGAGCAGTTGCTGTTAAAATTTCATCGGGGGCGACAGCGCGCCAAATATCTTCGGCAAGGGTGAGCGCTGCACGCCCATCACCATCCGCCATGCGCACCAAAGCCTCGCGCGCATCTTCATCAAGCGGCAGCAAGCGCCCTTCCAAAGCTTCTGCGCGCGCAAGAAGCTTTTCAATCGCCGCCTCATCCAACGAGCGAAATGTCAAAACGCGTGCGCGTGACAGCAAAGCGGCATTCAGCTCAAACGATGGATTTTCCGTGGTCGCGCCAATCAGCGTCACCGTGCCATCTTCCATCACAGGCAAAAACGAATCTTGCTGCGCACGATTGAAACGATGGATCTCATCAACGAATAAAAGCGTGCCGCGCCCAGCTGCACGCTCCATGCGCGCCTTTTCGAAAACTTTTTTCAAATCGGCCACGCCAGAAAAAATGGCGGAGATTTGATCGAAGGCCATCTTGGATTGCGACGCCAGCAGACGCGCAACAGTGGTCTTGCCCGTGCCCGGCGGTCCCCAAAAGATCAGCGAGCCAATCGAACCCGCGCGCACAAGCCGCGTCAAAACACCTTGTTCGCCAAGCAGATGCTCTTGCCCTGCCACATCACTCAACGTCATCGGCCGCATGCGATCCGCCAACGGCCGCTTCTGCTCCGACGTCGGATTGAGAAGATCATTCATGGCCTTTGACACTCCGCTTGATACGCACCGCTCAGCCTTTCAATAAAGCTTAAAGTTGTATTCTCGTAACACATAAAAATTATCGCGTGCTCGACTCTTTTCGAATCACTCGATTAGCGAGACTATGATGGCATGCGTCCGGGTCTTTACTGCGTCAGTTTCATCATCATGACACCATTAAAGGGAACCCGTTATGCAAACCATTGCGTTCGTCACTCACAAGGGCGGCTCAGGTAAGAGCACGCTTGCCTCCTCGCTGGCCGTGGCTGCCCTTGAGGCGAAAGAGCGGGTATTCATCATTGATATGGATCCGCAACAATCCCTCATGCGCTGGTCGAAAGAACGCGGCGAAAACGACATTCCCGTCGAGGTCGTCACACCTGCCAAATTGCCAGCCACCATTGCCGCGCTGGAAAAGAGCGGCGTAACGCTCGTCATCATCGACACGCCTGGCTCAGACACACCCACAAGCCTCGCTGCCATTAAAGCGGCGGACCTGTGCATCATCCCTTCACGCCCTGCCATTTTCGATCTTTGGGCAAGCGAGATGTCGCGCAAGGTTTTGAAAGACATGCGCCAAGACTATGTCTTCCTTCTCAACCAATGCCCACCTGTGCAAAACAGTGCGCGCGTTGAGGCTGGCATGACTGCGCTTGAAGCGATGGGCGGCTTGCTCACACCTTTGATCGGCTCACGCGTCGATTTCCAAGATTCAGCGCGCTACGGACTTGGCGTCACCGAGATCAACCCGCAAGGCAATGCCGCAGACGAGATCCGCAAATTGTGGACATCGATTAAGCGACGCATGGCGAAAAAGACAAGCTCAGCTCGTAAGGCAGCTTAAAGGCAATCAACACATGCGGACGGCTTTAACAGAAGCCGTCCGCATATGCCTCATTGATTACCCGCCCAGAATGGTCGTCAGCACTTGGCCAGCGCGACCAACGCTCACCTTCCAAAATGATTGCCGTGTGCCAGCAATCGTTTTGAGATCATTGGTGCGGTTGATCTTGGTGTTGTTGATGGCCAAAATCACATCGCCTTTGCGCAACCAGCTTGCAGCTGTGCTGCTCTCTTCCACGCCCGTCACAATCACGCCTTCGCGGAACGCTTCAACCGCAAACTCTTCCTGCGTGGCTGGGGAAATATTGACAACATGAGCGCCCTCAAAAGGCGAGCGACCACTGATCGTCGCCGCCTCGCGTGGCGGCTGTTCAGGCGCCATGGTGAGCTTCAAGGGCACAGCGATGGTCTTGCCGCTGCGAATGACACTCAGCGCCACAACCGCGCCCAGAGGCTTGGTGCCAATGCGATAGCCAAAGCTTTCAGGATCATCCACCGCTTGCTTATCGACTGAGACAATCACATCGCCTTTGCGGAGCCCCGCCTCACTGGCAGGGCCATTGGCCACTAGGTCAGACACAAGTGCGCCAGCAGGCCGCGCCAGCGAAAGACTTTCGGCAACCTCTTGAGTGACAGGTTGAAGCGTTGCACCAATCCAAGCGCGCTTAACCTGATCCGCGCCACCCTTGGCGCTGGCAACCACAATGCGCACCATATTCACGGGGATGGCAAAACCAATACCAATGGAGCCGCCCGACTTCGAATAGATCGCCGAATTGATACCAACCAACCGCGCTTTCATATCAATCAGCGCGCCGCCCGAATTACCCGGATTGATGGCGGCATCTGTCTGAATGAAAAACCCATAATCAGAAATGCCAACCTGCGTGCGTGCCAAAGCCGATACGATGCCATGCGTCACAGTTTGGCCCACACCAAACGGATTGCCTATGGCGAGCACAAGATCACCAACCTCAAGCGCGTCGGAATCGCCCAGCTCTAAAACCGGAAACGGCCCCGCGCCGCGCAAACGCAAAACAGCCAAATCGGTACGCGGATCGCGCAGCACAATATCGGCCTCGTATTCGCGCCGATCCGAGAGCGCCACCTTCACATCCGTCATGCCCTCAATGACGTGATGATTGGTCACCACCAAACCGCTGGCATCAACGATGACGCCAGAGCCCAAAGATTGCGCGGTGCGATCACGCGGCGCGCCACCAAAGAACTGCTGGAAGACAGGATCATCAAACAAAGGATTGCGCGCACGCCGCTCCACACGCGACGCATAGACATTCACAACCGCAGGCGTGGCGCGCTTAACCGCTGGCGCATAAGACAGCGTGACCTCAGCGGCAGATTGCGGGATATCGCGCTGAAGACTTTGCGCAGCGACGGGCGCGATGGCGAGAAAACTAAAAGCTAAAATGAGCAGACGGCGCAGCATGGCGAACTCCGGTTCAATCCACGCTGAATATAAGCATCGCCAAGCCTATTGAAAAGGATGCCCGATGAAAGGTCACGAAAGGCACTCACCCGAAAGGAATATTCCGAGTGAGTGCATGTGTTTGAAAGTTAATCGTGCTTAGGCGGCAACCGATGTGTTCTGCGCATCAACGATGCCGAGCGACTTGCGCGCAGCAGCAGCCACTTCTGGCGCGTCATCGATCACATAGCCCGTTTCGATCAATTTATGGGTGTAGCGTTTGTTGTAAACGAAAGCCCAGATGACCCCGGCTAGGCCGAAAGTCAGAATGGTCACCAGCATCACGGCAAGGCCGGTGCCGATATCGCCACGGATAATGGCTGGAAGGCCACCAAAGAACAGGCTGGTCCAGCTAAAACCAAAGAAACCCTTTTTAACGACGCCTGTTTGCGGGTTACGCAAACGAACTGCAGTTGCCATAATCAATCTCCAATATTTAAAAAAACTGCCTCGCCCGACAGGAAAATGAGTGTCTAATTACAATTCAAATTGATCGACCTTAAGTTATACCTTTCGTACACAACGTGTTGGTTACTCGTCATTTCATGCCAATTGGCGATGGCTTCCGGAATATCGGAGAGCATCAGTGGAAGATTGATATCTGTCACATCCAAACTCCGTGCGCTCGTGGGCAACAAGGTGAGAATGCTTCGCAATAAAACAGCACCTACATCAGTCAAATATGTCATTGGACTAAAATTGGTTTAAAAAGGCAAGTGAATGCAATAAATGT
>CAIUDK010000124.1 GCA_903897875.1 uncultured Hyphomicrobiales bacterium | reverse complement strand
CCAGAACCGCGGCCAAATCGCGTGTTGAGGCTGAAAAGCCGCGCTCAGCAAAAAAACCAGCGGCGGAGGTCAGAATCATTGAGCGGCGCTCGCGGCCGGGCATACGACGCGCGCGCTGGTTCTTGGGGGCAGAACCCAGAGCGCTCGGATCGGACGTAGGAAGCGTTGCTTGTGTCAGTGATGGATCTGTCATCTGGGCAGAGCTCTCCATGGAGTGAGCACGCATTGCCTAGGGTCAAAAGTGTCTTATTTACGTTCCAAATCAATAAGCTAACCAAAAAACAGGCGATTTATTTTTTAAACCTCGGTTTTCGTCATATCTGCGCACCAGACTCTCAGAAGATGACTGGCAATGGCAATCGACTGCGGTTTGATGAAACGCGGATGGCGTCCCTCCAGCATCTCCACAACATCTTGGCGCGACACCCAGCAGGCATCCTCCAGCTCAGTCTCATCAAGCGTTATGTCGCGCGAAATCGCCTGCGCAAAACAGCCAATCATAATCGAGGAGGGGAAGGGCCAAGGCTGCGAGGCGACATAGCTCACGGCACCAATTTCAATGCCAACCTCTTCGCGCACCTCACGTCGCACAGCCTCTTCCACCGTCTCGCCCGGCTCCAAAAAGCCAGCCAAGGCTGAATAGAGGCCGGCGGGAAAGCGCGGCTGGCGACCGATCAGGCATTTGTCGCCATCGACCACCAACATGATGACGACGGGATCGGTGCGCGGAAAATGCTGGGCATGGCAGGTCGGGCAATCGCGCCGCCAGCCGCCATGGGTGGCATTTGAGGGCGTGCCACAGGCCGAGCAGAAGCGATGGTGGGCATGCCAATGCAAGAGGCTCTTGGCTTGGCCTAGCAGGGCGACCTGACCGGGCTCAGCAAGCGCGCCAGCTGCAATGGTGCGCAGATTGGGCACGGTCAGATCTGGCCGTCCGGGGATACGCAAGCCATCGGGGCTCTGGTCGAGTTGGGCGAGGGCCAGATTGAGCTGGCGGGCAAAGATCGGGCGCTTGGGGCCCCATTGGCCCAGCAAGATCACTTCAGACTCAGGCCCCAGCAGGTCAGGGGCCAGACCGTCCAGCTCGGTTTGGCTAAACAGAGCCTCTGAGCCGGGCTGGGCCTGTAACACCGGACAATCTTCGACAAACAGCACAGTTCTGGCCCCAGCGGCCTGTGCGCAGCGCGCCACAAAGGCCGGATCGCCGCGCAATTCGCCGATCCGATCCAGTGGGTTTCCCGAAAATCCGATTGGGAAAATCATTGAGCGTCCTAATGATGAGTTGATAGGGAAAAGCCGACGCTAATGCTTGCACATCCAAGCCCGCTGGTCCAAATATGGTCCGGGAGGTTGGCGGTGGACGTTTCACTCGCCAACTGGGTCAGGTCCGGAAGGAAGCAGCCCTAACGAGACCGAGCGGGTCTCTGTCCAGCCTCCCAACTAACTTGCTAGCCAACTTGCGCCGGGTCCGACAATCGTCTCACCCCGGTGCCGTTGTCCCGGATCTTTCAAAGTCTTTGCGTTCGACGCGGCACCCAGTTTCCCATGACAGATGATCAGATCGATTTTTTAGGTGCTGCGCCCTCCCTAGGGCTAGATCTTGGCTCTCCTGCGGGGCTTGGCGCTCCACCTGCGGCTAAAGCGACTCCCGGCCATCTGCCAGCCATTGCGCCAACCAGCGCGCCCACAGCGTCTGCGGCCTATCGTGTGTTGGCCCGCAAATATCGCCCGTCTCGCTTTGAGGATCTGATTGGTCAAGAAGCGATGGTACGCACGCTGACCAATGCCTTTGCCCTCAACCGCATCCATCAAGCCTATTTGCTGACTGGCGTGCGCGGTATCGGCAAGACAACCACGGCGCGCATTCTGGCTCGCGCCTTCAATTACGAATTGCCCGCCCACGATGGTCACCCTGCCATCAATGCGCCCTCCGTCTCCATGCCGGAATTGGGCGTGCATTGTCAGGCGATTATCGAATCGCGCCATGTCGATGTGATCGAGCTCGATGCCGCCTCGCACACGGGCGTCGATGACGTGCGCGAAATTATCGAAAACTCCCGCTATCGCCCGGTGATGGCACGCTGCAAAGTCTACATCATCGACGAAGTGCACATGTTGTCGAAGGCCGCCTTCAATGCTTTGCTCAAAACATTGGAAGAGCCGCCCGAACATGTTCGCTTTTTGCTGGCGACAACTGAAATCGACAAAGTGCCCATCACCGTGCGCTCACGTTGTATGCGCTTCGATTTGCGCCGCATTGAAGCGGACACACTGATTCAGCATTTGAGCGGAATTTGCGAGCAGGAACAGGTCGCTATTGCACCCGACGCCTTGGCTCTGATCGCGCGCGCCTCAGAAGGTTCTGTGCGCGATTCTCTGTCTTTGATGGATCAGGCCATTGCGCATGGCGCAGCTCCCGGCGATGACGCGATCAGCGCCAAGACCATGCGCGATATGTTGGGCGTAGCTGATCGCGCTCGCGTGATTGATCTGTTTGAATCCACCATGAAAGGCGATGTTGCTGGCGGTCTCGACAATTTGCGCGAGCAATATGAGCAGGGTGCGGACCCTTCCCATGTGCTCACCGATCTAGCGGAATTTACGCATTATGTGACGCTGCTCAAGATCGCGCCACCAGCGCAGCGCGATCCTTCCGTCACGCAAGATGAACACAATCGCGGAACTGATTTTGCCAGCAAACTCAGTCTGGCAGCCCTCACGCGCGCCTGGCAATTGCTGTCGGCGGGCTTGCAAGAAATCAAAGATTCGCCGCGCCCTCTGGCCTGCGCCGATATGATTTTGGTGCGCCTCGCCCATGCCTCGGAACTGCCAACGCCGGAAGATTTGATTCGTCGGCTTAATTCAGCGCCCGCTAGCACGGAGTCGCGCCCAAGCTCTCCATCGGGGGGCGGCGGAGGCGGAGGCGGAGGCGGCACGGTGATGGCGTCGGGTGGTGGCGCGCTGCGCATGGCCTCTGTGCAGGCGATGCCTGTGAGCGCACCCACCGCGCAAGCCCAGCCCAATGCGGCCCCGCGCGTCCAGATTGCGCGCTTTGAAGACATTGTCGCTCTGGCCCATGTCAATCGCGACATTCAACTTAAGATGGCGCTGGAGCGCGACGTCCATATCATCCGCTTTGAACAGGGCTCGATTGAATTTTCTTTAAGCGAGGGTGCCTCTGCGCAGATCGCGCAAACTTTGATGCGTCGCTTGCAAGAATGGACCGGCACACGTTGGATGGTGGCCATCTCGCGCGAAGCGGGCGCGCCATCTATCAAGGATGTACAAGACGCTCAAGAGGCGGTGAAAATGACCGGCGTGCGTGCGCTCCCACTGGTGCGCCAAGCTTTGGACATTTTCCCCGGCGCAGAAATTGTGGCCGTTCGCACAGCTGATCTGGAGCCAGCGCAGCTGGGGCAACCTGCAGGCGGCGACGACATTGCCTATATCGATCAAGTTGATTCGGATGATGATTTTTAAAATGAGGGTTTTGGTATGAAAGACGTCATGGGATTGATGAAGCAAGCGCAGGCCATGCAGGCGCGCATGCAAGAAGTTCAAGCTGAGCTCGATGTCACCCTTGTGGATGGCCAGTCAGGCGGCGGTTTGGTTCAAGTCACCATCACTGCCAAGGGCGCGCTGAAAAGCGTGTCCATTGATCCGTCCTTGCTGAAGGCCGATGAAAAAGAAATTCTCGAAGATTTGCTGATGACCGCTCACGAAGACGCGCGCAAAAAGGCCAATCAGGTGATGGAAGAAAAAATGAAGGCCGTGACCGCAGGTCTGCCTTTGCCGCCCGGCATGAAGCTGCCGTTTTAATTTGCGTTTTGAGTGAGTTGAATGGCTGAGCGCGTCGCGGGTCCAGAAATTGAACGGCTGATTCAGCTGCTCGCGCGCTTGCCGGGGCTCGGGCCACGCTCAGCGCGTCGCGCCGCCCTGCATCTCATCCGCAAACGCGAAGATCTCTTGGGTCCCTTGGCTGATGCCATGCAAGTGGCGCGCGAACGCATTGTGATTTGCGAACCCTGCGGAAATGTCGACACATCAAACCCTTGCACGATTTGCCGTGATCAACGGCGCGATCCCAGCGTGTTGGTTGTGGTGGAAACCGTTGCCGATTTGTGGGCGCTGGAGCGCGCAGGCGCCATTCGCGCACGCTATCATGTGCTGGGTGGCACTTTATCGCCCCTCGATGGTGTTGGCCCCAATGACATCAATGTGAGCACGTTGGTTGAGCGCGTGATCAGTCAAAATATTACGGAAGTGATTTTGGCGGTGAATGCCACCGTCGATGGTCAGACCACCGCGCATTACATCACCGATATTCTGTCCCCCCATAACATCAAGGTGACGCGCCTTGCGCATGGTGTGCCGGTCGGTGGTGAGTTGGATTATTTGGACGAGGGCACCTTGTCCGCCGCTATTCGTCAGCGCACCCCATTTTGATCAACTGACACCATTTTGGGAACCTCACGCTACGTCATTCGTTCAAAAGAGCGTCAACGTGGAGGCTCTTATGTCACTGAACATACAAGCGAAACAATTCACACTCGGCTTAACAGCCGTCATCATGTCTTTTGGCACCGGTATGATTGCGCAAAGTGCGCAGGCCGCAGTTACGACGGCACCGCCGCTTGTGATTCATGGCCCCGTCGTGAATCCACAAGGCTATCCGAACGGAGGCTGGGGTAATCCTGGCTGGGGATGGCGTCCGGGCCTTGGCCGGGCAATTGCCAGCGGTCTGGCTCCCGGTGCGATTGCCAATGCGATCGTCAATCCAACCTATTACGTCTATGGATTGCCTTGGATCTACACAGGGCTCACACCCGGCGTTCATTACGCACGATGCTATGATGTCCCCCAGCAAGTGTTTGATGGCCAGAACATTACATGGCGTCGGATTCATTATTGCGACTGATTTTGTTGCAATAGATCCGTGTGTTGAAAAGGCCCCGCTTGCGTGGGGCCTTTATGCGTGTGTCTAAACTTGCGGCGCAAATAATGGCGTGGCGTCTGGCGCCACAATGGGCGTCTCTGGCGCAAACTCAACTTGCTGCATGCGCTCGCCACGACTTGTGATCTTGTTAGCTGAGGTTGCAATCCCAATCACATCGTCTTGTGCTTGGCGGAAGTGATTTTCCAGCTTGCCCACACGGTCGCGTAGCCGCCCCACATCTTGCAGCAACAGTCCAACTTCTTTTTGAATCACATGCGCCTGTTCGCGCATCTTGGCGTCGCGCACCAAGGATTGCATAACTTGGATCGCCATCATCAAAAGCGACGGCGAAACGATCATCACACGTTCGCGATGGGCCTTTTGGACCAGATCATCAAAATGCTCATTCAAATCGCCATAGATGGATTCGGAGGGCACAAACAAAACCGCAATGTCCTGTGTCTCACCCGGAATGAGATATTTGCTTGAAATATCATGGATATGTTTGCTGATATCGGTACGAATCCGCGCCGAGGCGAGTTTGCGTGTCTCGTCGCTGTCGGCGTTTTTGAGCGCGGTAAAAGATTCCAGCGGAAACTTCGCATCCACCACCATCAAGCGACCATCGCCGGGCAAACGGATCACGCAATCGGGGCGGCTTTTGTTGGTCAGCGTGAATTGAAAATCATAGGCAGAGCTGGGCAGGCCGTCGCGCACAATGGCTTCCATCCGGCCTTGCCCAAAAGCGCCGCGTGTCTGTTTGTTGGCCAAAATATCTTTCAGCGAAACCACTTCCTGCGTCAGTCCGGCAAGCTGGCTTTGCGCGGCATCAATCAAAGCTAGGCGCTCACCCAATTTGCTCAATTGTTCCGTTGTGGTTTTGCCTTGCGCTTCAAGCCCTTGGCCAACGCGTTGGCTTACCGCATCAAGCCTCTCGTCCATTGATCGCTTCAGTGCCGCCTGATGTGTGCTCACCGATTCCGTCATGGCCTGCAAGCGACCGGTCAGCTGCGCATTGAGCTGATTCATCTCGCCAATCTTTTCATCGAGTTCGCGCTGACGCTCGCCAGAGCTTGCGGCCTCAAGCGTGCGCTGGGTGCTGGCGCGAAACGTCGCCCACGCCATCAGCGCCAGTAAGATCAGCGCCGCAGCACTGGCAAACAGCAGGAGGTCGAGGGCGGAGATGGCAGAGCTGCCAAAGGTCATCAAAGTTTTATCCATGGCTGACTCCACTAGCAGATTCGCTCTAGCTTGGGAACAAAGCTGGAACAAAAAAGATGTGGGGCCGGCATAGAGTCTTGAACGGGGCCAAACAGCCGCCATATGAAGGATGTGGTTGAGATGCCTCACGGATCTCGACGCAGAAGTGCCTCAGAGGGCTTCAACATGTCACGGATACCGAATTTTCATTCGCCGTTTTTGCTTGGCTTTGATGACGTTGAGCGCGCTTTGGAGCGCGTCACGCGAACCTCGTCCGACGGCTACCCACCTTACAATATTGAGCGTGTGGCCAAAAGCGAGTCGCAACCTGAGCGGTTGCGAATAACATTGGCGGTTGCAGGATTTACGCGCGATCAGCTTGAAATTTTGGTCGAGGAAAACCAACTTATTATCAAGGGCCGCCAACAAGAGGTTGCGCGCGATTATCTGCATCGCGGCATTGCGGCACGCCAATTCCAGCGCAGCTTTCTCTTAGCTGAGGGGATGCAAATTCTGGGAGCTGAGCTCACGCATGGGCTCTTATGCGTCGATCTTGTGCGCCCGGAGCCCGGGCGCAGCGTGAAGAAAATAGAGATTTTGGTGCGTGAAGACTGTTCACGACTTTCGTGAGCGTAACTGGAGTTGTCGTGATGATTGATCAAAAAGTTGAAAGACAGACAGCGCCCTTAACGCCAGAGCAATTGGCGCATTTGGGTGATGGAGCCATCGCTTATATCAAGCCGATGCGCTCAGAAGAGGTCGAGCGTTTGTTCCCGCAGGTTGAGGGCGTATTGCCCGGCATCCAGCTGTTCGCGCTGCTCTCGGCCAATGGCACGCCAATTATGCTGACCGATTCCAAAGAAACCGCCATCGCCAATGCTTGGGAGCATGAGCTCCAAACTGTCAGCGTTCACTAAACCAGATTGCTTAGCGGCTAAAGATGCGATCGAGCAGGCTTTCTGGTTCTGGTGGCGGCGCTGAAAGGCGGCGCTGCGCAGTGGAAGGTGTAATTGCGGCTGGTGGAATGAGATCAGCCATCGGCTCTAAGCGCTGGGTGTCGCGCGAAGTCGCAGATGTGCGAGCCGACGCGGGGTTAGGCAAGGGCGTGTTTGAGATCTGTGTTCCCGCTCCCGCTCGCCCCACGGGCGCTGGCGGCACAACACCCGATATCACATCGGGTATCCCGGCGGATGGTGCCCCAGAAGCTGGGACATTGGATGCCGGCGCGACGGGTTCTGTCCACGCACCAGACAATTGCGATGGCGGCACAGTCTTATGCGTTTCGCGCATAAACCGGCTCCAAATGTCCACGGGTAGATTTGCGCCCGAGCTTTTTTTGGTTGGCGAATTATCGTCGTTGCCGAGCCAGACCGCCGTCACAAGATGCGTCGTATAGCCCACAAACCAAGCGTCTCGATAATCTTGACTGGTGCCTGTTTTGCCTGCGGCCTGCCAGCCCGGCAGATCAGCCTTGCGGGCTGTGCCGGTGATCAATGTTTCTTGCAGCATGCGGTTCATCATGGCCACAATATTGGGATCAATCACGCGGCCATAGCTGGCGCCCTTGCGCTGATAGAGCAATTTGCCGTCGGCTGTGCGCACCTTGGTGATGATATGAGGCTGCACGCCAATGCCGCCATTGGCAAAGGGCGCATAGGCGCTCACCAATTCCAGTGGCGTCACTTCAGACGTGCCCAACGCAATCGACGCATTGGCCTGAAGATCGGCTGTAATGCCCAAACGATGGGCTGTGTTGGCCACAGCCTTTGCGCCAACTTCCAAACCAACGCGCACCGCCACGGTGTTGAGCGACATCGCCAGCGCTTTAGTGAGCGTGACATTGCCCAGATAATCGCGCGACGAATTTTCTGGCTGCCAGCCTCTGACATTGATGGGCGCATCTTCGCGGATCGTGTCGGGGGTTAAGCCCTTTTCCAGTGCGGTCAAATAAACAAAGGGTTTGAACGCCGATCCGGGCTGGCGTTTCGCGGCCACCACGCGATTGAACTGGCTATCAGAATAATTGCGCCCACCCACCAAAGCCTTGATTTGGCCCGAAGGATCAATCGACACAACCGCACCTTGCGAGACGCCATAGCGCGTGCCCTGCTTATCCAGCGCTTCGGTCAGTGCATGTTCTGCCGAGGCCTGTGCAAACGGGCTCAGCGTTGTGGTCACCACAATGTCTTCATCAATGGCGCCGACAGTTTCGTCGAGCACGTCCATGACATAATCAGCCGCATAATTGATTGAGCCTGAGCCCTGTTCGCGCTTGGCCAGTGCGGGGCGCGAAAGCGCCAATTGCGCCATGGATTCAGTGATATGTCCTGCTTGAGCCATCGCCGTAATCACTTGGGCGGCGCGGTCGGCGGCGGCCACTGGGTTGCGGTTGGGGGCGAGTTTGGTGGGGGCCTTCATGAGGCCCGCCAAAAGGGCAGCTTCGGGCAGGGTGGCAAAGCGTGCGCTGTGGCCAAAATATTTCATCGTGGCCGCTTCCACGCCATAAGCGCCTGAGCCGAAATACACGCGGTTCAGATAGAGTTCGAGAATCTGATCCTTGGAATATTTATGCTCCAGCCAGACCGCTAGAATAGCTTCCTGCACTTTGCGCGACAGCGTGCGCTCTTGCGTCAGAAATAGATTTTTGGCGAGCTGCTGCGTGATGGTCGAGCCACCCTCCATGCCGCCTCGGCGGGCGAGATTTCGGAAAATGGCGCGACCGATGCCAATCGGATCAATGCCATAGTGGACATAGAAGCGCCGATCCTCAATCGCCACAAAGGCCTTGGGCAAATAGGGCGGCAGATCACTCAAATGCATGGCGGGCCCGCCCGTGTCACCACGATTGGCTAATTGAGCGCCGTCATCGCCCATAATCGCAATATTGGGCGGCCGTTTGGGGATTGCCAATTGATCGATGGGGGGCAAAAAGCCAGCGTGATAGACGACCAGCCCGCCAGCCGCGATCACAGCCCAGACGCCCAGCACCAAGCACCAGTAAAACAGTCCGCCTAAAAACGACCGCCTGTGCCGCTGGCGGCCAGAGGGTCCACGTCGGTTGCCGCCATCATCACCTCCGCCATGCCCACCTTGGCGTCGCTTGCGCCGCGGGGGTGGAGGTGGCTCATCTTCATATTCATCTTCGTAATGGTAATCGTAATCGGGCTCAGGTGCGCGGCGCTTGCGGCTCATGGAGCTGTTTGGCCGTGATCGGTCAGGCTCCGCGCGCAAATCGTCGCCATTGGAGCGCGAGGGCGTCCTAAAGGTTGGCTCTTTGCGCCGATCCAGCCAATCGTCCCTACTCATCTTACCCTTTGATACCCCGACGCCACGCCATTCTTGATCTCATGCACGATGTCATGCATGGCCCTGAGCAAGCTGCAGGGCGAATCCAAAGTGGAGTTTAAGGGTGGCAAATTAAGGGCTAGTTAAGCTTATGGGGGGATGGGGGATGAAATTGGCCCCGCTAACCTTGCGCAACAAGTCGATCCTCCAGCAAGCAAACTGGGGAAATCTGCCTCAAATAAGGCAAGGCACTTGCGCTCAAGTCTGGCGCACGTCAAAGTCCCGGCCCCGGGATATTGGTAGATTTTGCCGGGTAGACTTTAGCTTCTTAGAGGAATTGGATCAGGCCCATGAAAGTAACACTTGAACGGGCGGCATTGCTCAAAGCCCTTGGCCATGTGCATCGCGTGGTTGAGCGCCGAAACACGATTCCAATCCTCTCGAATGTGCTTTTGCAAGCCACAGGCGATTCGCTTCTCCTCAAGGCAACCGATCTTGAACTTGAGATTACCGAAACTGTGCCAGCCGATGTCGGCCAGCCAGGTTCGACGACGCTGCCAGCCCACACGCTCTATGACATTGTGCGCAAGCTTCCCGATGGCGCGCAGGTGTCTTTGGAAATGACAGGCGAAGCCGGTCAGCTGTTGCTGCGCTCAGGTCGTTCGCGCTTCAATTTGCAATCGCTGCCAGAAAGCGACTTCCCCGATCTCAATGTTGGCGACCTGACGCATCGCTTTGCGCTCCCAGCTGGCGATCTGAAAAAGCTCATTGATAAAACGCAATTTGCGATTTCCACGGAAGAAACGCGCTATTATCTCAACGGTATTTTCGTTCACACGATTGATGTGGATGGACATACAATGTTGCGCGCTGTGGCCACCGACGGCCATCGTTTGGCACGTGTGGAATTGCCAGCCCCTGAAGGTTCAGTTGGCATGCCCGGCGTGATTGTGCCGCGCAAGGCCGTCAACGAAGTTCAGAAATTGGTCGATGATCTGAGCGCAGAAGTCATCGTTGATATTTCAACAACAAAGGCGCGCTTCACCTTCGGTGGTGTTGTGCTGACGTCCAAGTTGATTGACGGAACTTTCCCTGATTACGCACGCGTCATCCCAACCGGCAATGACAAGCGGTTGACGGTTGATCGTGCGCCTTTCGCCGCTGCTGTTGATCGTGTTTCCACGATTTCGTCCGAGCGTGGCCGGGCCGTGAAATTGTCTTTGGGCGATGGAAAATTGACCCTTTCGGTCACCAACCCTGATTCGGGGTCGGCTGAAGAGACCATCGAGGTCGATTATGATGCCGATCCTATCGAAATCGGCTTTAATGCGCGCTATCTGTTGGATATCACTGCGCAACTCGATAGCGACACCGCTCTGTTCAAATTGGCCGATGCCGGATCGCCGACTGTCATTCAGGACCGTGATGGCGCAGCAGCGCTCTATGTTTTGATGCCGATGCGCGTCTAGGCTTGCTCCTAGTCGGCTCGATTTGCGCTCAGGCCGCAGGATGTTGCCATGAATGCGCAAGATATGAACGCGCAAGCTAATGAGGCCCCGCAAGCCTTCGCATCTCGTGTGCGAAGGCTACAGCTCTCCGATTTCCGCTCCTATGCTGCGCTTGATTTGCCCATTTCCGCTCAGGTTGTGGCGCTGACAGGCGAAAATGGCGCTGGCAAAACCAACGTCCTTGAAGCTCTCTCGCTGCTGACGCCGGGGCGTGGTCTGCGTCGCGCCGATCTGGCCGATTGCGCCCGCGAGCAGGGTGGCGGCGGTTGGGCTGTGTCGATTGAGCTGGAAACGCAATTTGGCGCCTTGCAGCTTGGCACCGGCATTGATCCCGCCACACCCGACATGCCAGCCAGTCGCAAATATCGCATCGACCGCGAGCCTGTGGGCTCAGCGCGTGCCTTTGCCGATCATCTGCGCGTGGTTTGGCTCACGCCGGCCTTCGATGGTCTGTTTACCGGTCCCGCTGGTGACCGTCGCCGTTTTCTCGACCGTTTGGTGCTGGCGGTTGATGCCGACCATGGCTCGCGCGTGGCAGCGCTTGAGCGGGCGCTGCGCAATCGCAACCGATTGTTGGAAGATGGCCTGCGCGATGGTGCTTGGCTGGAGGCGGCCGAGCGTGAATTGGCTGAACTGGCGGTGGCGGTGGCAGCGGCCCGTAGCGACGCTTTGATGCGCCTCGGCGCCCTTATCGCTGAGACACGTGATGAATCCTCGCCCTTCCCATGGGCCGAGGTGATGCTGGCTGGCGAGCTGGAGCAGCGCGTGCTGCAAGAGCCAGCTTTGGCGATTGAAGAGCATTACCGGGCGCTGTTGCGCGCCAATCGGGGCCGCGATGCGGCCGCAGGGCGCACTTTGATCGGCCCCCAAGCCAGTGATTTGCTGGTGCGCCACGGCCCCAAGGGCATGGAGGCGGCCCGCTGCTCGACTGGCGAGCAGAAGGCTCTGTTGGTTGGACTGGTGCTGGCCCATGCGCGTTTGGTGACCATTGTGAGCGGTATGGCTCCGCTTGTGCTGCTTGATGAAATTGCAGCCCATTTTGACCCGCGCCGTCGCGCCGCGCTCTATCAAAATCTTGAAGGACTTGGCGCTCAGGTCTGGCTGACAGGTGCTGATCCGGCGGCCTTTGCAGAGCTTGGCGTGAAGGCAGAGCTGCTTCATGTGACTCCGGGCTCCGTCAAAGCTTAAGCTGACGGCAGAAAACGTCATAAAACTTGCGCCAAGCGCCAAAAAGGCCCAGTGTTTTCGTGCATACCCGGATCGTTTCGGGGTAAATTCGAGGTCCGCGAATCAGCGACTCGAAGGGCGCCCAGCCCGTCACCAACAGAGCTCGAAAAAACTCATGGCCGAACCACTACCTGTGCCCCATTCTCCCGAAGAGATTTCTGAGGCTTATGGAGCCGAGTCCATCAAGGTTCTGCGCGGGCTTGATGCTGTGCGCAAACGTCCCGGCATGTATATCGGCGACACCGACGATGGCTCTGGTTTGCACCACATGGTCTATGAGGTCGTCGACAACGCGATCGATGAGGCACTGGCTGGTCATGCGACGCTGGTCACTGTCACGCTGAATGCCGATGGGTCATGCACCGTCACCGACAATGGTCGCGGCATCCCTTGCGATATCCATTCCGAAGAAGGCGTCTCAGCGGCTGAAGTCATCATGACGCAGCTGCATGCGGGCGGAAAATTCGATCAAAATTCCTACAAAGTGTCTGGCGGTCTGCACGGCGTGGGCGTGTCGGTGGTCAATGCGCTTTCCAAATGGTTGAAGCTGCGCATCTGGCGCGGCGGCAAAGAACATTCCATTGAATTCGCACATGGCGATTCTACGGGCCCCTTGCAGATCATCGGACCAGCACCGGTTGTCGATGGTGTGACTAAGCGCGGCACGGAAGTCACTTTCCTGCCATCGATTGAAACATTCACCATGGTCGATTTCGACTATGCGACGATTGAACATCGCTTGCGCGAATTGGCCTTTTTGAATTCTGGCGTGCACATCATTTTGACCGATGCGCGCCATGCCGAAATCAAGACCGAAGATTTGTTCTACGAGGGCGGGTTGGAAGCGTTCGTGCGCTATCTCGATCGCGCGAAGGCGCCCTTGATTGGCAAGCCAATTCTCATTCACGGCGAACGCGACAATATGACGGTCGAAGTCGCGTTGTGGTGGAATGATTCCTATCACGAGAATGTTTTGGCGTTCACCAACAACATTCCACAGCGCGATG
>CAIUDK010000123.1 GCA_903897875.1 uncultured Hyphomicrobiales bacterium | reverse complement strand
AATCGGTGCCTTCAATGATGTAGGCGCGATTGCAGCGAGGGCCGCTTTGTCTGCTGGCAAGGTTTCGATCTGCGGATCAGGGAGTTGCGACGACTTCAAAAAGGCGCGAATGCTTGGCGCATTTTGCTCTGCATTGAAGTTGAAAAGCTCTTTATCCCAATCGAAAATATTCCAAAGGCAGATGGCTGAGGCAATTGTTAAAGCCGCGAGCGATGCTTTTTCGAGGCGTGTGAAACGCGAGCGACTTAGGAAGAAACCTCTGAAGTAGACGACAATCGCAACCGTTCCCAAAAAGAGACACAGATCAACGCGCCAATCATTATACGCGAGCAGCAGAATGTTCTCGCGCAGAAAATAATGATCGTAGGTGACGAGCGGGACGCCGGTGATTTTGAACTTGAGGGCGCTGGCAGAATAGAGAGCCAAGGCCGGCACTGTGGCGCGCGCAAGAACGGTGAGGGGGTGCTTGTCGCGCCCACAGCCAAGCGCAAAAAAAGGCGTAATCACAAGCAAAATATAGGCATCGTGATAGGCGATGCCATAGACGATGGCAGCCAAAATGATGACATAAGAAAGGGCAAGTTTTGGCGTTGGCCATTGCCACTTAAACGCACGCGATTTTGATGGCTTCTCGTCGAGTGTTAGCATGAATACCGCCATACGATTGCGGGCGGAATATTCAACACTTCGATGCCCGCAATTTCACTCTTTGGAAAAATGCCAGCGAAGGGATTGTGGGGCAGATAGGTGTAGGTGATCAATTTGGCAATTGTGCCAGCCTTAAAGCCTTTGCGTACGCAGTCTTGCAGCTTACCAAATTCAGAATTGTTGACGCTCGGAATGCAGCTGACGACGACAGTTGGCTCTTGGAGTCCATCCAAATAGGCAATCGCACAATCATCAATGATTTGGCGTTCGGGGAAGGCGTCTTTCAGGAATTGCAGTCGCTTATCTTCGCGCTCAATGCTCACTGCAGAGAGCGGCAAAATGCGCGTGATGGAGCCATAACCTGCGCCCAATTCCACGACAGGCAGCGTGTTTACACCGATGGCTTTGACCATGCGGTGTGCGAGCCAACGTGATGACTCACAGACGGCCCCAATCGCTTCGAAATTTGAGAATGCATCGGGTATCGGCCTCACAAGTCTTTTCAGAGCTGCGCGCGTATCCTTTACAGCGATTTGAAATTCCATGGAGGCTACATTCACTTCCCTGTGGCAGGCGCTTGCACGTCCTTTGGCAAGCGCTTGTCGTTTTCTTCTGCTCAGACATTAGTCACCAAAGCGTCACAAGACAATCTGTTAGACGGTAAAGCGTGGCTATTTTGGAACCACATGGCACATTTCGTTCAAATTGGTGAAATGGGGAGCCTTGGCCGTGTCTATTTTGGCCGCTCAGCTCGCTTCAGCTTGGGTATTCGACAGGGTGGCGATGCAAGTAGAGGCCGCCTCCATGACACTGAAATCTGCTGCATTCAGACCATTTGAGGCCGCCTTGGCTTTTGTTCCAAGTGTTGAGATGTAGTTTTGATGGGCCGTTTAGGGTGCCATGAATACTATTGAATACTTGGAATTGGTAATTCTAAGCTACTCGAAATGTTAGCTATAGCTTTCTGGAGGATGGGGCGGGGGTGTCGCTTATCTTCTCCAGCGTAATGGCTTTGGGATGTAAGCTGTTTTTACGTATTACAGGGTTCTCTAAACGTGACGCTGAAGCTTTCATTGGGGATTTTTCAAACAAAATTGGGCATTATTTTTT
>CAIUDK010000122.1 GCA_903897875.1 uncultured Hyphomicrobiales bacterium | reverse complement strand
TGCCGTAAGGGAAGGCGTCGCCGCCGAAGGTCTCGTCGTTCTCCTTCAGATGCGCGTGCAGCCACGGATCCATGCTCAGCACATGGCCGCTTTCGCGCATGTGCTCGATCTGACGCGCCTTCGAAGCGTTGAGCGCGTGATAGAGGCTGGACGCTACCCAGGGATTTTTCTCGTACACGGCTTTCCGAATCACCACCAGGTGCATGATTGGGAAGATCTTGGTTGAGCGGAAATAATCCAACTCCACCTCTGCATAATTTTCAAACAATCGCACAACAGTCTTGCGATCATAGGTGGATGGCTTGCGCGCTGTGTAGAGCGCATCAATCTCACCATCGCGCAACATCTG
This sequence comes from uncultured Hyphomicrobiales bacterium, assembly GCA_903897875.1. GTDB lineage: Bacteria > Pseudomonadota > Alphaproteobacteria > Rhizobiales > Beijerinckiaceae > Terripilifer. The sequence goes on along the minus strand of CAIUDK010000122.1, from coordinate 1,911 downwards.
CGACAATGTCTTGTCGTGTGGAATGGATTTCACAACGATGTTGGCTGGCAGATCAAGGCTCTGCTTTTCTGGACGGCCGGGCTCTTCCTCGCCGCCTGTGTAATAGGTGACACTATCCACAGGCACGCCATAATGATCCGACAGAATACCGCGAATCCAAACCGGCGCCGTCATCTGATATTCAGGCACGCCGATCTTTTTGCCGATCAAATCTTTCGCAGTCTTGATGCCAGATTTTGCGCTGACATAAATGCACGAATGGCGGAAGAAACGTGATGGAAAAATCGGGATCGCAATAAACGCGCCGGGATTACGAAACAGTGACACTGTGTAAGAGGACAGCGACAATTCTGAAATATCAAATTCGCGATGGCGCACCATGCGGAAGAATGTCTCTTCCACTGGCATGTTGAGATAGTTCAGATTGATGCCATCAGGCTGCACGCTGCCATCTTGCAAAGCGCGCGTGCGGTCATAGTCCCAGCACGCGAGCGAAAGATTGAGTTTTGTCATAGGCCGTCCCCTCCAGTATTTTTGGCGCTTTTGAGCGATTATTGCCTAGTAGAATTGATCGTAATGCACCTGTGCCATCGGCACTTTATATTCCACCACCATGCGCGTTACAGCATCGGCCATAGCGGGTGGGCCAGCGAAATAGATTTCCATATTGGCAAGGCTCTCGCCAAACAATTCGCGCGCAATGTCATGCACAAAGCCAGTGCGGCCTGTCCATGTTGCGTCTTCTGATGAGATGGCTGGGTAGAAGTGCAAACGCTCGCCATAGCCCGGCAATGCTTTCAAGATCGCTTCGCCTGCAATGTCACGCGCTGCGCGACCGCCATAGATGAAGTGAATCTTTTGGCCCTTGAGTGCTGCTGCTTCCACAGCACCGCGTGTGATCGAGATCATTGGCGAGAGGCCAGAGCCGCCAGCCAGACACAGAATGTCGCGTGGTGCCTCGGTGCGCAAATAGGCCATGCCATAAGGACCATCGAGTCCCACAGTGTCGCCAATTTTCAGCTTGTCGAACAACACACCAGTGGCCGCGCCATTTGGCACTTTCTTGATTTGGAAATGCCAGTCGCTTCCAGTCGTGGTTGTGTTTCCCATCGAATAGGCGCGCGCACCTTCAACACCGGGCGCATAGATCAGCGCATATTGGCCGGGCAAAAATGGCACGGGTGTTGAGAGATGAAAACGGAACTCACGAATGTCGTGTGTCAGGTCTTCAATCGCGGTCAGAGTGCCCGTCACCTTTTGTGGCAGATGCTCGCTCTTATAATGATCGCGGAAGCTGACTTTGATCTTGCAATCGCCAGACACTTTGGCCTGACAGCCGAGATAGCGATTTTTTGATTTGTCGCGCTCTGTCCAACCCGGCGAGTCTGTACGCTCATGCGTCACTTCGCCTTCAAGCAATTCAAATTTGCAATTGCCGCACGAGCCGACATTGCACTCATAGGGAAAACCAAGACCATGGCGCAGAGCCGCGCGCAGCACCGTATCGTCAGTGCCACAGTCGAACGAGAGATTAGCGGATGGAATTTCAATTTTTGCCATGGTTCGTTGCTATTCTTATGAGGGCAGGGATCGGTTCGTCTTAGAAAGACTTATAACCGAGGCGGGTTGAAATGACACGTGCGGTTTCAAGAACAAGCGGCGCATAGGAGGCTAAAACCTCATCCGATATGCGCTGAATGGGGCCGGCCACACCTACAGCTGCGACCACTTGCCCATTATCGTTGCGAATGGGGGCGGCAATGGAGCGCATACCAAGCTCGCTTTGCTCATCCTCGCGCGCATAACCAAGCTTGCGGACTTCCTCAAGCGCTTTACGCAATTGGCGCGGATCGGTGTTGGTTTTGGATGTGCGCGGGGCCATCGGATCGGCCAACAAAGCGTCAATTGTCT
>CAIUDK010000121.1 GCA_903897875.1 uncultured Hyphomicrobiales bacterium | reverse complement strand
GGCCCCGACTCTCGGGACGCCCCTCTGTCTATCGGTGAAATGAACGCAGTCATCCACCCGGACGACGACGACTTAATTTCACTGGCCGAGAGATTGGCAAACGCTTCTGATAGTCATTTCGATCACACCTTCCGCATCCAACATGCATCAGGCACTTGGCTCTGGATTCGTATTCGCGCCGAATTGGTTACAACAGCAGCCGTTGACCACCCACACATTGTGGGCATGGCGATTGATATCAGCGATCAAAAACTCTTGGCCGCACAAACAGAAATCGCCGACACGCGCCTTCGCGATGCTATCGAATCCATCTCAGAAGCCTTTGTCTTATGGGATGCCGATAACAGATTGGTTATGTGCAACACAAAATTCCAAAAGATCTTCCAAGTACCTGGCACTTTGATTGGTAAGACCTACGGACGGATCATGGGAAAAAGCCTCATTGAGGCCACCAGTGATGCACTCTCAGCCCCAGCCATCGCGCGATCCTTTGAAACCCGTCTACCGGACGGCCGCTGGCTCCAAATTAATGAACGCCAAACCAAAGACGGTGGCTATGTCTCGATTGGCACAGATATTACCGCGCTAAAAATTCATGAAGAAAAGCTCGTCGATTCAGAGCGTCGCCAAATGGCAACAATTTCTGACTTGCGCCGCTCACGTTATGCTCTCGAAAACCAAGCCAGCCAATTGACCGATCTGGCTGAAAAATATCTTGAACAAAAAGCAGCGGCTGAAGGTGCCAACCGGGTGAAATCTGAATTCTTGGCGAACATGAGCCACGAACTCAGAACACCACTCAACGCAATCATCGGCTTTTCGGAAGTGATGTTCCAACAAACATTCGGCCCTGTTGGCAGCGATAAATATCTAGAATATTGCGATTATATTCGTCAGAGCGGCCAACATCTGCTGAATATGATTTCTGATGTTCTAGAAATGTCGCGACTAGAAGCTGGAACAGTCAACGTCGCACCAAATGCTTTCAAACTTGACGATGCGATCCTAACAGTGCTCACCGAAGTCGAAGAATTCGCCGATACAAAGGGCATTAACCTGCGCGCTGATTGCATTCCAGATGCTCTCGTAGCCGCCGACCGAAATGCAATCGAACGGGCAATGACAAATCTGCTCAAGAATGCAGTTAAGTTCACCCCTGAAGGCGGTAAGGTAAGACTGCGCGCCCGCCGCCGCGGCAATAAGCTCAATCTCTACATCGAAGATACCGGCGTTGGAATCCCACGAGATACAATTCTAAGACTTGGACGTCCTTTCGAACAATTCGCGTCGCCATTGGAAAATGGAGTACGTGGTTCTGGACTGGGCCTAGCCATTGCCCGCTCATTGATCGAGCTTCATGGCGGATCAATCCGTATTAGATCGACCCTTGGAACAGGCACAATCATCTGCCTCAAACTGCCGTTGGTTGAAGCACAGGAAGAACCAGCAGAAATTAATCAAACGATGGCAGCTTGACCGGGCAAAAGCTCTTCAAAAATCTGCCTCACATCATGTTGCGATTCAAATAGAACGCGATCAAGTGTTTTGAAATCTGGCAAATGCGCCGCCGACGCCAATCGTCGCAGGACACCATGCGCAAATCTCTCTGGCTCAAACTTTCCACCCACGGCAAGTTGAATAACTTGCTGGATAGTGGCGTAAAGCACATAGGCTGAACACAGCCGATCGGCCTTATTCCTATCAATCAAATCGTGGCTAGCCGCTCGGCCAAGAATTTCATCTGCCTTGCGACAGATCAGCTCTGGAAACTGTTTGCTGTGCTGAAGCACTAAAAATTGAGAGATAAACTCAATCTCAATCAATCCGCCCCGCGCTAACTTGATATTCCAACGATCATCCATCCCTTTTTCATGTGCGATCAAATCACGCATCGCACGAATGGCATGCTGTAGAGCACTGGGCTCGCGTTGGCGTGTCACGAGAGAAATAATTTCAGTCTCTACATCTCGACACAGATCATCATCACCAGCAATTGTACGTGCCCGCGAGAGCGCCATATGCTCCCAAACTTCTGCTTCTTCTCGTTGATAGTGAACAAACGACTGTAGCTGCGTCGCCACCGGCCCCTGCCCGCCCGAGGGGCGCAATCGCATATCAACATCATACAGCCCACCGCGCTTAGTCGAAGCAGTCAACGCGGAGATCAGTCGCTGTGTCAGTCTTGAAAAATATTGCTTGGGATGAAGGTCTCTCGTCCCGCCTTTTGAGGCATTTTCGGAATCGGGGTAATCATAGATCACCATAAGGTCGAGATCGGACGTTGCTGTCATTTCCTCTGACGCAATTTTGCCCATGCCCAGAACGCACAAACGCCCATTCAGCACTGTACCATATTCAAGCTCAAAGATTGAGCGAACTGCATCGAGCGCACCCTTCACCAGAGCTTGCGCTAGAGCAGAAAAGATAACACCACCCTCCACGGGGCTCACCGCGCCCGAGAGAATGCGGAAACTATTTAGAAAAGATTCCTCGAGATACAATTCACGGAAACCATCAAGCCGATCCTCAAAGGATACGCGCGCAGACAACACGGTCCGCACGCGCGCCTCAAAAGTTTCATGTGAGGGCATCACGCCAGAAATTGCCGGATCAATAGCAGCATCCAACACATGCGGGCGTGAAATCACAATGTCGGCTAAGCGTGGAGCGCCTCCCAATATGTCAGCAAAAATATCTCTGATGGGCCTATTGGACTTGAGAATTGTTAAAAGCTCGACGGCTGCCTGCATTCGCCCCAGAGCGGCATCGAACGCTCGCAGCGCGGCATCGGGATCTCCGCTATCTGAAAAAGATTCTAGAAGCGGAGGCACAAGCTCCGTTAAAATCTCGCGGGCTCTAGCACTTTGAACAGCAGCGCGCCGGCCGAAATGCCAACCACGGATTGTCTCAATAGCCTGAGATGCATCATGGAAACCAAGTTGGACAAGCGTCTCAAGCGTATCAGGATCATCCGTGACGCCGGTGAAAACGAGGTTTCCTAGCTTGCTATCCAGCGCCGGTGATTTTTCAAATAGACGCGCATAGTGAAACTCAACTGACTTCAGTATCTTTGTCATGTGGGCGCTAAATGACCGCAGCTGAGCGAAACCACAGAACTTCGCAAATTCTGTCAGTGCCTCATTATCAATCGGCAATTTTTGCGTTTGTTCATCAGCAACCATTTGGAGACGATGCTCAACACGCCGAAGCTCGATATAGGCCGCTGTTAAGTCTGTCTTAGCCTCTTGCGTGATCCATCCATCCGCATGAAGTGCAACAAGCATGTCGAGCGTATTGCTGCCGCGCAATGACAACCGCCGACCACCAAAAATAAGCTGTTGGGTTTGAACAAAGAATTCGATCTCGCGAATGCCGCCCCTACCCAATTTAACATCATGGCCGGCAACTGTGACCTGCTCGTGTCCACGCACAGAGTGGATTTGACGCTTCATAGCGTGAATATCAGCAATGGATCCGTAGTCGAAATATTTGCGCCAAATGAAGGGCGCAAGATCCGTCAAAAATTTCTCACCCGCTGCAATGTCACCGGCAATTGGCCGGGCCTT
>CAIUDK010000120.1 GCA_903897875.1 uncultured Hyphomicrobiales bacterium | reverse complement strand
CTGGCATGACGCGTGCAAGACCCTTTTATGTAAAACCTGAGCGATCAACATTGGCGTTCCACTATAAAAGGTAAGTCTTATGCCGCATGCGACCTTAACATTGAGCAGCAAGAACTATTCTTCCTGGTCTATGCGCGGTTGGCTCATGGCCAAGCAGGCGGGTGTTGATTTCGAAGAAGTGATCTTGGCACCCGACAACGCAGATGCGCGCGCCGAGATCTTGCTGCTCTCACCTTCTATTCTTGTTCCATGCTTGACCTATGGCGACGCCAAGGTTTGGGACACTCTGGCCATTGGTGAGTTTCTCAATGAGATTGCGCCCAAGGCTGGCTTGTTGCCAACCGATCAATTGAAGCGTGCGCATTGCCGCTCAATCTGTGGCGAGATGCATTCGGGCTTTGTGTCCTTGCGCTCTGCTTTGCCCATGAACATCAAAGGGCATTTTGCGGATTTCAAAGTCTGGTCCAAAGCTCAGGCGGATATTGAACGGATCACGTCGATCTGGCGCGAATGTTTGCGCTCTTACGGCGGGCCGTATTTGTTTGGCAAGAAATTCAGCATGGCGGATGCGATGTATGCGCCAGTGGTAACGCGCTTTCGCACCTATGACATCAAGCTGGATCTCGTGGCCGAGGTTTATGCCGAGCGCATTATGAACCATCCAGCCGTGAAGGAATGGATTGAAGCCGCCAAGGGTGAGTTCGAAGAAATCGAGGAACTGGAAGTGGAGTTCTAATCAGTTTCTCGTTCAAGCATGTGCAGTTGCGCATGTGATTTAGGAAGGGGATTAGGCATGTTGGACAAGGTCGGAACATTATTCTCCCATGTAAAACCGGAAGACACCGCATTCAAAGGCGGCGGGCTTCGAGATTTCTTCTTGTATCGGGACCTTGGTATCGCTGATGCCACCAAAGGCAAGGTGATTGCGCATTTGGTCAAAGCCAATCCTGACGTGCCGCCTGAATCTGGCACCGGTTGGCATATTCATCTGGCAGATTTTCAGATTGTTCTCATGACGAAGGGCTGGGCCCGCTTCATGTATGAGGACAAAGAGACATTGGTGCAGGCGGGTGATTGCATTCACCAGCGCCCCGGTATCGTGCATTACCTCTTCGATTATTCTCCCGATATGGAATATCTCGAAGTTGTTGGGCCAGCCGATTTTGGTACGAAAGATGTCGAAGGCCCATGCGCCGTGCCACCACCCACACCTTGGACGTAGGATGTAGGGAACGAGACTTCATCGCGGTTCAGCTTGTGCTACGAGCTAAAACTGGATAGCAAGGGGCGGCTTCGGCTGCCCTTTTTCTGTTCAGCTCGTTTTGCCTTTGAAGGATATTGCGATGATGGTTTTGAGCCGCTGCATTATTGCAATTTTATTGGCCATTGGCGTGATGGCACAGCCTGCTCTGGCTGACAGTGTGAATGTGGGTGAGCTGTCTTTTGCTGCGGCTAAGCACGCGACGCTGACGTTTTCAAAGCTTGTTGTAAAAGACTCCAGCCTCTCAGCGGCTGATGTGAGCCGCATGCTTGATCCTGCAACGCCTGACGCGGACAAGATTTCACTCGCACAGAAATTGAGCGCGTCCGCAATTGATATTGAAACGGTGCGTTTGGTTGGCCCCGATTCCGTTTTGAATGTGCATGATTTCAAATTGCGTAATGTTGTTGGTGGGCGTTTTTCCAATTTCACGATGAGCGGCTTTGACGGCATCGCCAATTCTGTCGTCAACAATGGCGCCGAGCGTGAAGACTTCAAAACTGGGCCGCTCACAATTGAGAATGGCGATATGAGCGCGCTGTTGTCGGCGTTGCGCGATGGGCAGATGGATGCTGCCAGCATGCGGTTTAGCGCGCTAACGTGGACGGGGCTTGAGGCGCAATTGCCGTCGCCTGAGAAGAAGAACGTTGGCGTTGTGACCAATCGAACAAAAGTGGTGTTGGAGTCGGTGCAAGCTCAGGCGTCGTATCAAGGCGATGTGCCCACAAACGCGACACTTCAGTTGAAGGGTTTTCATTTTGCGCCGCCGGCTGGTTCGGCCGTTGGCACGTCGCTCCGCTCATTTGGATATGAGCAGCTCGATCTCTCACTGACATTCAAGGGCATCTATGATGTAGCCAAACAGACCTATCTGGTCGATGAGCTCCTCGTGAGTGGCCTCAATACGGGTGCGCTCGGAGTGAAGGGATTGTTTGCGGGCATTCCTGCCAGTGCGATGAAAGGCACGCCTAGCCCCGATGTACTCAAACAGGGACAGGTGGCGTCGCTCAACCTTCGCTATGTGGATGCTGGTCTGGGTGAGAAGGTGTTGGCGGCTGTTGCGCGTGATCAGGGCAAATCTGCCGAGGTTTTGCGCAAGGAATGGATATCACTCAGCAACAATGTTTTGCCGCTGATGCTGATGGGTGATCCGGTTGGCTTCAAATTGTCGCAGGCTTTTTCGAGTTTCTTGGCCAAGCCCGGCCAGCTCGATGTTTCGGTCAAGCCCAAAGGCGGGCCGATTGGCTTTGCCGAACTGCTAACCCTTGCGGATCCGGCTGTGTTTTTGTCGCGCATCGAGCTAGATGCGAGCGCAAAAGCACCTTGAGTGGCGGCAGAATTTCTTGACTTGGTGCGCTGCCTCAGTCACCTGAGCCTATAGGTTCAAACTTCAGCCCAATCTTGGGTTCAAATGCAGGTGCATGATGTCCGCTAAAATCTTCATCGACGGCGAAGCTGGAACAACCGGCCTTGGCATTCGTGATCGCTTGGCGGGCATGGCTGGGGTGGAGCTGCGCTCCATTGCCGCCGATCAGCGCAAGAATGTAGAGGCCAAGAAGGCTTTGATGGCTGAGGTCGATCTCGTGATCCTTTGCCTGCCTGATGATGCTGCCAAGGAGACAGTGGCTCTGGCCGATCAGCTGGGTGCGCAAGCCCCGCGCTTGCTGGATGCGTCAACCGCGCACCGGATTGCGCCGGGTTGGGTCTATGGCTTTGCTGAGCTGGCCAAGGGGCAGGCGGATGCCATCCGGGCTGCCAAGCGCGTCGCCAATCCCGGCTGTTATGCCACTGGCGCGATTGCGCTGCTGCGGCCTTTGGTTGATGCGGGTCTGATTCCTAGCGATTATCCGCTGACGATCAATGCCGTGTCGGGCTATTCGGGCGGCGGCAAGGCGATGATTGAAGCCTATGAGGCGGGCAAGGCCCCGTCCTTTGAGCTTTACGCTTTGGGGCTTGAGCACAAGCACATGCCGGAAGTTCAAGCCTATGCAAAAATGAGTCGGCGGCCGCTCTTCGTGCCGTCAGTTGGAAATTTTCGCCAAGGCATGTTGGTGAGCATTCCGCTTCATTTGGATCTGTTGCCGGGCCAACCCAAGGCTTCTGCGCTGGAAGAGGCGCTGCGCGCCCATTATCAGGGCAGTGCTTTCGTGAGTGTGCAAGACGCCGCCGATGGCCGGGTTGAGGCTGAATCCCTCAACGATACCAATTTCATGGAGCTGCGCGTGTTTGGCAATGCCAAGCATGGACAGGCGGTGCTCGTGGCCAAACTCGACAATTTGGGTAAGGGTGCCTCAGGGGCGGCCGTGCAAAATCTAGAATTAATGCTAGAGTGCAAATAAGTTAGCTATGTAGCTTTTTTGCACTTGCTGTTAAGCTTAAGCTTTTGTTAGCATCTGATCCGCTGGGGGAAGGCGGCCGCATTTTCGGCCCGCTACCGCCCATTCGGGGGGACGTTTCATGCCACATAAGGCACACTCATATTTTTCGAAGACGAATTTTGCAGCCGCTGCGCTGGCTGGCGTCTCGCTTCTCGCTCTGAACCAATCTGCTCTGGCTGGCGCTTTCGCTTTGCGCGAACAGAGCGCCGCGGGTTTGGGCGTATCCTTTGCCGGTGTTGCCGCTGGCTCTGGCGGCCTGTCATCCATGTTCTGGAATCCTGCCACGATCACGGATTTGAACGGTATTCAGAGCACCGCCGTTTTGAGCGGCATTTTGCCTTATGCCAACAATACGCCTGACGCTGTTGCGACAAGCTCAGTCCTGACAACGCTTTTGGGCGGCGGTACTGCGCCAACCGGCAATATAGGCCAATCAGCCGTCGTGCCATCGGGTTATTTTAGCTATCAGCTGAATGACAAGATTTGGCTGGGCCTTTCAATCAACTCACCATTCGGGCTTGTGACAGCAAACCCTAAAGTTTGGGCGGGCCAGACCTACGCCCGCACGTCTAAGGTTTTCTCGGCGGACATCAGTCCAACAATCGCCTTCAAAGTGAACGAGCAATTCTCAATTGCTGCCGGTCTTCAGGCTGAATATTTCAAGACCCGCCTGACGAGTGCTGCCAGCAATGTTGTTGGCACCAATATCCTTGAAGGCGATGCATGGGGCTTTGGCTACACGCTGGGTGCGACCTACAAGCCGATGGCTGGAACTGAAATTGGTGTGGGTTATCGTTCACGTGTGACGCAGGATCTCAAGGGAACAGAAGCGCTGGCCGTAGCTCTCGGAGGGGGGCTTATTCCAGCAGGTGTTTATTCCATCTCATCGAATTTGGTATTGCCTGATTCAGCAACCTTCGGTGTGCGCCAGCGCATCAACGATCAATGGACCGTCAATCTTGGTTATGAGTGGACGCATTGGAAGTTGTTCAACTCATTCCCAGTCACCGGTCCTGTTCCGGGCCAAGCCTTGTCCTTTGGATATAAAAATGGCTGGGTCGCATCGCTGGGTGCAGAATATCAGTGGAATCCAAATTTGACGGTGCGTGCCGGTGCTGCATTTGAATCCTCACCAATTGACATCACCAATCGTGCTGTGCGCGTGCCTGACACGGATCGCATTTGGTTGACGACCGGCTTGGGCTACAAGCTCAGCCAGAAGCTGTCGATGGATTTGGGCTACGCGCATATCTTTGGGCGTCAGTCTGGCGTGGATATTGTGTCTGGCAATCCTGCCTATAGCGCGTCGTCGCCCTATGCTTATGTGGGCACAGTCAAAGCGCACGTTGATATCATTTCGCTGGGCATCAACTACCGTTGGGATGAGCCTGCTGTAACTGGCATCAAAGGCCCCATCGTTCGCAAGTAATTTTGTGTAATCACTTAAAAACCAAAACGCCCCGGACCAAAGTCCGGGGCGTTTTTTATTTTAGGCTTTCACGCGCACATATTCACCGGGCGCATCGCAAAGCGGTTTGATTTTGCCACCGCCCGGTTCACGCGCTGGGACTTTTTCTGGTGCCTGATCAGTGATCCATTTGATCCAATCGAGCCACCAACTGCCAGGATGTTCGGTCGACTTTGCCATCCAATCGTCAAAACTCTCGCCGATGGCGGGGCCAATCCAATATTGATATTTTGGCTTGGATGGCGGATTGACCACGCCAGCAATATGGCCTGAGCCAGACAACACATAGCGCATCGGGCCACCAAAATAGCGGGCACCCGTGAACACTGAACGGGCCGGTGCGATATGATCTTCTTTCGCGGCAAGATTGTAGATTGGAATTTTTACTTTGCTCAGATCAAGCGACACATTGTCGAGTTTGAGGCTGCCCTTGGTGAGCTTGTTCTCCAAATAGAAATTGCGCAAATAGAAGGAATGATTGGCCGCAGGCATGCGGGTTGAGTCCGCATTCCATGTCAACAGATCGAAGGGCATTGGATCCTTGCCCTTGAGGTAATTGTTGACAATGTAATTCCAGATCAGCTCGTTGGGACGCAGCATGTTAAATGCCGCCGCCATCTGCGAGCCATCCAAATAACCATCCTCAAGCATTTTGGCTTCGATGGATTTGATCTTGGCTTCATCGACGAACACTTTGAGATCGCCCGCATCGCGGAAATCGACCTGCGTCGTAAACAGAGTGGCGCTCGATATGCGGTTCATGCCCACAGCGGCCATATAGGCGAGCGTCACGCTGAGCAGCGTTCCGCCAACGCAATAGCCAATGGCAGACACTTGTTTTTCGCCTGTGACTTTTTCAATCGTATCGAGCGCGGCAAAAATGCCCTCGCGCATATAGTCTGAAAAGCTTTTGAACGCTTGGCGCGCGTCGGGGTTCACCCACGAAACAACAAAGACAGTCAGTCCTTGCTCGACTGCCCAACGAATGAAGCTCTTCTCTGGGTTGAGATCGAGCACATAGAATTTATTGATCCATGGCGGCACGATGAGGAGAGGGCGCTTGTAAACAGTCGGCGTTGATGGCGCGTATTGGATTAGCTCCATCAAATCATTGCGGAAAATGACCTTGCCCGGAGTGGTGGCCATATTGACGCCGAGCTGAAACTTGGACGTATCGCTTTGGCGAATTTTGAGTTTGCCGTTGCCAGCCTCAATGTCCTCGGCCAGCATCGTCATGCCGCGCACAAGGTTTTCTCCGTTCTGCGCCAATGTTGTGCGCAACAATTCTGGATTGGTGGGAAGGAAGTTCGAGGGCGACACTGCACCCGCAATTTGGCGCAAATAGAAATGCGCGCGATCTCGCAAGGCGGGGTCAATATCGTCCGCACGTGTGATGAGGTCGCTCGCCCATCGCGTTGTCAGGCCATAGGCTTGGCGCAGAAAATCAAAGATCGGATTGGCGGTCCATTCGGGATCGGCGAAGCGCTTGTCTGTCGGATCGTTGGGCAGAATGGGTTCGCTCTCTTCGCCCCTCAAACGCTGCAAGGTTGACGCCCACAGATTGATGAAATTCGTCGAATACATCGCTTGCGCTTCCATCATGCGCTTGGGGTCGGCCATCCAATATTCTGCAACATCGCCCAGCGAGCTGACGGCATTGCTAACGTCTTCGGCAAGGTCGGAGCCGCTTCTGGAGTCTTCAACCGGCTTCAAATAGGCAGCAGCCGCGCGACCGCCCAACTCGATCAGTTTGGCCAAATTCTGCGACATGATTTCAAAGTTGGGGCCTGCATTTTCGCCAGCCCGCGGGGCGGGAATATGCTTTTGGATCTGTTTGGCTAATTCAGCCCGAGCCAAGGGTGGCTTCGCGGTTTGTGTCGCGGGCTTTGCTTGTGTCTGAGCTGCCTTCGAAGCGGCGGGCTTAGGTGCGGTCGCCACAGTCTTGGTTGCTTTTGCCGTGGGCTTGGACTTCGCCGCCGCAGGCTTAGCTTTTACCGCCGCAGGCTTTACTTGAGCGGCCGCAGGCTTGGACTTCGCTGCCGCAGGCTTGGACGCCTTTGCTTTGGGAGCAGCCGATTTTGCCGCTTTGCTGTTGGGTTTGGTTTTGGCCAACGACTTTGTTTCTAGAGCGGGGCGTGGCTTTGCAGGTGCGGTGCTTTTGGCTGATGCAGCCTTGCTGGCTTTGGGCGCGATAGCCTTGCTATTACTCTTAGCTGGAGTTTTTGCTGAACTCTTGGCTGGAGTTTTGGCCGAAGTCTTGGCCGGAGTCTTTGGTGCAGTCTTGGCTGCACTCTTGGTCGCACTTTTGGAGGCAACCTTAGGGGCGAGCTTTGTGCTCTTAGCCGGGCTTTTGGCGGCCGATTTGGAAAAAGATTCTTTTTGCGTCATGCTCTGCTAAGCCCGTTCTTTTGCATTGTCTTTGCAATATTGCACAGGTTGATGGTGCGTTCCGTCCCATTTCTAACATAAATAGGACTATATTTTGGGCTGACACCAGAGATCTCTTTGGATTAGGTCCATTAAATCAGGAAAAAACATGTCGAAGCCGCTG
>CAIUDK010000119.1 GCA_903897875.1 uncultured Hyphomicrobiales bacterium | reverse complement strand
AGGGCGCGAAGCTAAACTGGCCACGCTCAACGAATTGCGCGCACATCATGCGCTGGCTGTCACTGAGACAATGGCTGTTGGCGATGGCGCAAATGATTTGGCGATGTTGGAAGCCGCCGGCCTTGGCGTCGCCTTCCACGCAAAGCCAGCTGTGGCGGCTGCGGCTCATGCGCGCATCGACCATGGCGATCTGAGCGCACTGCTCTATGCGCAAGGCTATCGCCAGAGCGAGTTGGTGGACTAAATAAAAAGCCATCCCAGCTTTCACTGGGATGGCTTGTTTTCATGACGTCTGAGAAGACCTTACTTATCCGACCTTACTTAACAGACCTTACTTAACAGACATGGGCACGAAGCGCGTGTCGCCCTGAGCATTGGCAACCAGCAGCAACACTGCCTTCTTGCCTGCATCATTAGCGGCCTTCACCTTTGCCACGATCTCGTCAGGCTTGCTGACATTGGCGTCATCGACCTTTTGAATGACATCGCCGGGCTGAATACGCTTTTCAGCAGCTGGCGAGTCAGCATCAACGTCGGTAACCACAACACCTTCAACGCCATCCTTCAGGGAGAAGCGACGACGCACTTCATCTGATGGCACTGAAAACTGCATACCTAATGCGCGCTGCACTGTTGGCTTAGTGGCTATGTCGCCGCCCTTACCGTTGCCGCCCTCATTTGAAGCCTGCTTCTCGCCATCTTCCAAGCGCCCCAGTTTCACCTTGAGCTCTTGTTCCTTGCCGCCGCGCACAACTGTCAGTGCCACTTCTTTGCCAACCGGCGCAGACGCAACAAGCTTTGGCAGATCAGACGATTCCTTCACGTCCTTGCCATCAAAGCGCACGATCAAATCGCCCACTTTCAAGCCAGACGATTTGGCTGGACCGCGATCATCAATATTGGCCACAAGCGCACCGCGCGCTTTGCCCAGATTGAGGGATTCAGCAATCGCATCATCAACGCGCTGGATTTTTACACCCAACCAACCGCGACGCGTTTCACCGAACTGGCGCAACTGGTCAATGACTGGCAAAGCCGTTGCCGCTGGTGTGGCAAAGCCGATGCCGATTGAGCCGCCTGATGGCGACAGAATGGCCGTGTTAATGCCAATCACATCGCCGTCCATGTTGAACAAAGGTCCGCCCGAATTGCCCTTATTGATGGCCGCATCGGTTTGGAAATAATTGTCATAAGGACCGCTGTCGATATTGCGATTGCGAGCCGAGATAATGCCCGCTGTCACAGTGCCGCCAAGCCCGAAGGGATTGCCAACCGCCATGACCCAATCGCCAACGCGCGTCTTTTCTGAATTACCAAAGCGCACGGCCTTGAGTGGCTTTTCAGGCTTCACACGTAAAACCGCGACATCCACCTTCGCGTCCTTGCCAATCACTTCAGCCTTCAACTTCTGGCCGTCGGTGAAAATGACCGTCACTTCATTTGCATCTGCAATGACGTGATTGTTAGTGATGATGATGCCAGTCGCGTCAATCACAAAGCCTGAGCCAAGCGAATTGGACTTGCGCTGGCGTGGGCCTTGGCCCTGCTCACCATTGGGGCCTGCGCCACCACGACGTTTGAAAAATTCCTCGAACAAATCATCGAACGGCGTGCCCTGCGGCAGGTTCGGCATTTGCGAGCGTTTTTCGTCTACCATCTGCGAGGCAGAAATGTTGACCACGGCATCGCTGACATTTTGGGCCAGATCAGCAAATGAATCTGGGCCATGCGCGAAGCTGGGCATCACAGCAAGGGTCGGGCTGGCAACAAGACCAACCGCGAGAGCTGCAGCGAACCGACGACGACGAAGTGCTGAAGAAGCCCGAGCAAATGTCGGGGAAGCAAAGATCGGGTCGAAACCCATTGAGGTATCTCCTGAAGTACCCCGGCGAAGAGACATCTCTCGCCGGCCTGTCTATCCAAACCCAGAATGGGGCAGAAAGGTGGTCAAACCACAACCGCACCATGATTTTTTAATAAGTCACATGGTTTTTTATAAGTCACAGCCACAAAGTTTCAGATGTGACGTGTCTGTCTAAAGACAATGCCCCAATTCAGATCCCGTAGATCTTTTTTGGGGCATCGCCATTTTGGTTTTACTGCGCTTTCGAACCTGATGGCAGCGGGCCGCCACCTGACTTCGTAAAGTACTTAAAGAAGTCCGACGTTGGGCTCATCACCAAACGCGTCTCTCCAGACTTCAGCCCCGTCTCGTAAGCCTGCATGGACCGATAGAACGAGAAGAACTCTGGATCTTTGCCAAACGCTTCAGCAAAAATACGGTTGCGCTCGGCATCGCCCTCACCACGCGTCTGTTCGGCCTGTTGTTGGGCCTGTGCGCGCAGCACCACAACATCACGATCTGCTTTGGCTGTGATGCGCTGTGCCTGCTCAGACCCCTGCGCACGGAATTCTGACGCTTCACGCGCACGTTCCGTCTGCATGCGGCTGAACACCTTTTCCGAAATCTGGCGTGGCAAATCGGCACGACGGATTCGCACATCGGTGATCTGCACACCAAACTTGGTGGCTTCTCCATCAACCTGCTCGCGGATTTTCACCATGAGCTGCGCACGCTGATCGCGCACAATCTGCTGCATATTGGCCTCGCCCAAAACACGGCGCACGGCCGAGTTCAAGACGTTGGCCAATTGGCGGCTAGCACCTTCCATCGAGCCAACCGACTGATAGAACCGCAATGGATCGACAATGCGATAGCGCAGAAACGCATCGACTTCGATGCGGTTATTATCTGCGGCCAACACTTCCTGCTTGGGTGTTTCCAAATCAAGAATGCGCCTATCGAGAAAGATCGCTGTCTCAATGAACGGCATTTTGAAATGCAGACCGGGCTCAGTCACAAGTGTGCGACCAGGAACCGGCTCGCCAAAGCGCAACAGCAAGGCTTGCTGCGTTTGCGTCACAGTATAGATCGCGCCGCTTGCCACGAGGGCAAAAACTGCGATCAGGGCTGCAATGATAAAAGCTGAAAGATTTTTCATCGTGCTGCCCCCTGCTTGCTAGAGTCCAGCGCACCGAGCGGAAGATAGGGCACAACACCCTGTCCACCCGATTGATCAATGATGACCTTATTGCTGGAACCCAACACGCGCTCCATCGTCTCAAGATACATGCGCTGGCGTGTCACAGCTGGCGCACGGGCATATTGTTCGTAGATCTGGCTAAAGCGGGCAGCCTGACCGCGCGCTTCAGCCACTGTCTGCTCACGATAAGCTTCAGCTTCCTGAATGATCCGAGCTGATCCACCGCGTGCTTCTGGCACTACGCGATTGGCATAGGCCTCGGCCTCATTGCGCAAACGATCCTGATCTTGCTGGGCTGCCGTAACGTCACGGAACGCGGCAATGACCTGCTCTGGCGGATCAACGGACTGCAATTGCACCTGAATGATTTGCACGCCGATCTTGTAATCGTTCAGCACTTTTTGCATCAGATCTTGAACGGCGGGCTCAATCAATTTGCGCTCTGCGGTGAGAATACGCTGGATCTGTGTGCGACCCACAACCTCACGCATTGCGCTCTCGGCAACGGCTTTCACCGTCTCTTGCTGATTGCGCACGTTGAAGGCGTAGTCTTCAGGCTTGAGAGGATCGATCTGCCAGATCACCACGAATTTCACATCCGCAATGTTCTCATCACCCGTCAGCATCAAGCTTTCTTCAGGCACATCACCTGTGGCCTGCGCACCTGTGCGATCCGAGCGCGACACAAAGCCAACGCTGGTCGTGTTGCGATCCGTGACGGCGTATTTACGCACCGCACCAATCGGGAATGGATAATTGTAATTCAAACCAGAGGTGGTTTTGCCGACATAGCGGCCAAACACCATATTGAGGCCAACCTCATTGGGGCCAACGGTATAAAAACCGCTGCTCAACCAGACGCCTAAAATCACAAGCACGGAGAGCAAAAAGCCACGCCCACCAAAGCCGCTTCCGGGCATGAATTGTTTGAGGCGATCTTGGCCGCGCTTCAAAATTTCCTCGAGATCTGGAGGCGTTGAACCTGATGGTCCCTGCCCCCATGGCCCTTGACCGCCGGGCCGACCCCAAGGTCCACCACCACCGCCGCCGCCTTGATTGTTCCAGGACATGAAGTTCCCTCTTCCCATAGATGATATTGAGATAAGCGCGGGCGAGGCGTTTTTCAACGCACCGCCTACAACTAGCAGCGCGCCAAGGCTTAATCTGCCTTTTTATAGTCAACAAAAGCGAAGGCGGCCTCATCTCCGGGCCCTGCGGGGTGCGTTTGGCGCGACACCTCCTGCCAAAGCTGCGGGTCAATGACGGGGAAGACAGCATCCCCCTCCGGGGCCAGATCAACCTCAGTCATATGAAGGCGGGCGCATTGGTTGATCATTTGGCGATAGAGATCACCACCACCTGCCAAGATCAGAGAGTCAGCCCCCATCTTGATGGCGAGTTCATGTCCCAGTGCCAAGGCAGCGTCAATGTCGTGCACAACATGCGCGCCCACAGGCTGAAAGCTGCGGTCCCGTGTCACCACAATGCTCTCACGACCGGGCAAGGGGCGCCCAATCGAGTCCCACGTCTTGCGGCCCATAATCATGGGCTTTCCCAAGGTGAGGGCTTTGAAGCGTTTCAGATCGCTTGAGAGACGCCACAACAATTGATTGTTGCCGCCGATGACGCGATTGCGGGCCATGGCCGCTACGATGACGAGAGGTAGGGTCATTCAATCACACCGCAACGGGCGCTTTAATGGCGGGATGGGGATCATAATTTTCAATGGCGATATCCTCGAACGTAAAGTCAAACAAGGATGTGACGTTTGGGTTCAATTTGAGCACGGGCAAAGCGCGCGGAGTGCGCGTCAATTGCAGCTCGGCTTGCTCAAAATGATTGGAATAGAGGTGCGCATCGCCAAAGGAATGCACAAAATCGCCAGCGCGCAGACCGGTCACTTGCGCCATCATAACGGTGAGCAAAGCATAGCTTGCGATGTTGAAAGGCACGCCCAGAAAAATATCAGCCGAGCGCTGATAGAGCTGGCACGACAAGCGACCATCGGCGACGTAGAACTGAAACAAACAATGGCAGGGCGCCAGCTTCATCTTCTCAATATCAGCGACATTCCAAGCTGATACGATCAGGCGGCGCGAATCTGGATTGCGTTTGATTTCCTCAACCACCCATTTGATCTGGTCAAAAGTCTGGCCATTGGCCCCTTCCCACGCGCGCCATTGGCGACCATAGACGGGGCCAAGATCGCCACGCTCATCGGCCCATTCATCCCAAATACGCACGCCATGTTCTTTCAAATACGCGATATTGGTATCGCCTTTGAGGAACCACAGCAGTTCATGAATGATGGATTTAAGATGCAGTTTTTTGGTGGTGACGAGCGGAAAGCCCTGCTCAAGATCAAAGCGCATTTGATGGCCAAAGACAGAGCGCGTACCGGTGCCGGTGCGGTCGCCTTTTTCCGTGCCCTTTTCCAGCACATGCTGAAGCAAATCCAAATACGCACGCATGGTTTTATCCTGAGTGAAAAAATGACGGCTCAATCAATTCCGAGAATCGCAAAGACGAGCGCGGACAGATTATATAGCCCATGGAACAAGGTCGTCGCTTTGATTGACCCGGTCCATTCGCGCAGAACACCCAAAACCAAACCCAGCGGCAAAACTGCCAAGGCATAGAAATGCGTGCCCTCCCAATGGGCCAGCGAGAAAATGACCGAAGTCACCGCCAAAGTCGCGGGAAAACCGAGCCAAACCCGCATATTTGTGTAGATAAACCCGCGAAACAGCGCCTCCTCGGCCAAGGGGCCCAGAACGCCAATGACAAACACCGACAAAATCGCCAGCCCCGGCCCGCCTGAAATATCAACATCCATGCTGGTTTTGGGGCTCAGCTCCCGCAAGCCGCGAGACGCGGCCAGCCCATAAGCCATCGAGACGAGCAAAAGCCCCCAAAAGGGCAGACCAGCGCGCTTAAGCGACCAAGGCTGCCAAGCCAGTTGGCCGCGCCAAAACACGCCAGCCCGCCAGCGCGCTACCAAAACAAGGCTGATAAGCGCAGCTATATAGATGCCCGCGCCAAGGCCCATTGCGTAGACGGCCATTTCGCCAAGCTTCATATGGCGCACGCTCTCCATCAGCCGTTGCAAATCCTGCAGCCCATAGAGGGCAGCATCCATGAGCGCGAAGACAAATGCGGACCCCAGCAATACGCTGACGAGAATCAGGCTTGCGAGCAACAGCCCGCCAACCAAGCTCAAGGGACCAAAGGGGCGCACGAGGGGCGCAGCAGCAGTGTTCAAGGCATCATCTCTTGAAAACATCCCATCTCCTGCAAACATCCCAAAAGGTGGCGCAACGCCATTTGCCCGGCAACCTTGCCATAAGACGCTATCAGCAAGGCGGTTAAGGCTGACATAAAGGGGACAATCCCGATTTATTGTCAGGCCCCCTTTCTCGTGAGGCTGAAGCAACCTATATTGAGGGTGCTGTCTTCGGACAGCTATGGTGATAAACGCAATCGAAATAAGCTTTTCGGACCCGGGGGCGGTACCCGGCGCCTCCACCACAGCCCGTGCGCAGCAATTGGATTGCAAATGCGGGTTGTGGCGGGGGCGAAATAGGTTCGACGGGAAGTCTAAAGGATCAGCTTTTGCCCGGCATGATACCACCGTTATCGGGTCAATCTTGTAGTTGCAAATGACAACTATGCTTCGGTGGCCGTCGCTGCGTAATGCGGTGCTGGTACTGAGATCAAAGCCCTAGAGGGTTGCACTTCTAGGCGGGGTTCGGAGGTACCTGGCAACAGAAACCTCCACTTAATTTCTGGGATTGGGAACATGCCGACAGACGTCATCCGCTACGACCTTTTAGTTCAGGATGCCCTGCGTGGTGTCGTTCGCAAAGTCCTTACCGATGCGGCCCGCGAGGGCATGCCCGGCGAACATCACTTCTATGTCACCTTTCGGACCGCCACACCCGGCGTGCGCCTCTCCACCCGCATGCGGGAGCGCTATCCCGTCGATATGACCATCGTGCTCCAGCATCAGTTCTGGGATCTGGTCGTCACCGATTATGCGTTGGAAGTGGGCCTGTCCTTCAACAACATTCCTGAGCGGCTGCTGGTGCCGTTTGAATCGATCACCGGCTTTTTTGACCCAAGCGTCCAGTTTGGCCTGAAGTTCGAAGTGCAGGATTTGGAGCCAGAAGAAGGCGCCAATGATCTTGAACCCACAGCAGAGTCAGCCGTGACTGACTTCCCGGTGGTGGGTGGCAAAGACGCAACCAAAAAGTCCAGCGACAAGAGCGTCGAAAAGCTCAAGACACCGCCGCGCCCAGCCCCCGCTGAGACGGCTGCTGAGGAAGGCAAACCTTCTGACGCCAAAGCTGCCAAGAGCAGCGATGAGTCTGCGCCTGCTCCTGAGACGGAGAGCGCCAAGGTTGTCTCCATCGACGCGTTCCGCAAAAAGACCTGAACCGGAGGCGCGCGCATGGTTGAGATTGTAAACCTGCGCCGTGTCCGCAAAGCCAAAGCGCGCGATGCTGCAGCCGCCAATGCTGATCAAAACCGCGTGCAGTTTGGCCGCACAAAAGCGGAGCGCAAGCTAACCACCGCCCAAGACCAGCTTGTGAGCAAAGTGCATGAGGCGCATCGCCTAGAGCGCCCCGCAAGCAGTGACCCACTCCATGACTGAGGACACAGTCAAGCCTCAGCCAGGCGTCACGAAACACTCTCTCGTGATTGCGGGCCATCGCACATCCATCTCACTCGAACATGAGTTTTGGGATGCTTTGAAAACCATCGCGCATCTACGCGGGCTTTCGTTGGCAGGGCTTGTCGCTGAAATTGATGAGACACGCGGCGAGCAAAATCTCTCCTCCGCCATTCGTGTTCATGTGTTGCAGCATTATCAAAACGGCAGCAATGACCGCGTGGCGGATGAAGGGCTCGCCTGACCCGCAGTCTCGTCTAAACGCTTGCGCGCATCATCAGTTTTTCGATCACGTTCAAGTTTAGCCGCCTCGGCCGCCTTACGCTTTTGCTCATCAGCAATCCGACGCTGATGCGTTTGAAAATCGGCCACTTCCTGCTCACGCTTGTGCATGAACTCTAACCCACGCAGACGGCGCACAAACGCTGCCCGCTCGCGAATGTCGGCATCTTGCGCTTCTATGCGCACAGCCTCACGCGCCAGTGCCAGATTGGTGACGGCGGTGACAAAAGGGCCCAATTCAATGAGGCGTTGTGGTGCGCTCAAAGTGCCGTGCCAAACCGCTGTGATTTGGGGTGGCGCGTCGCTCCAATCCTTGGGGACAGCCAGCGCCACAATGGGCACACGCGCATCCATCTCCATGGCACGCAGATCAAACAACACGGATGTTGTTGTGGCACCCGTACCCGTCAGGCGCAATTGTCCTGCGGCCATGGAAAGTGTGAACTCCTGATATTGCGCAACAAAGGGCGCTTTATCCAATTCGCGCGCAAGCGCATTGCGTAAATCATTTTCGCCATAGCCCGCAGGATCAAGATTGGCGATCACGCGCGCTGGCGCTTGGGGATCCGTGCGCGGCACATTCAAGTCATCAAAGCCCAAACGTCCTACACCCGCCAAACCGCCGGCCAACTCATTCAAGCTTTTTCCCGTGGATGAAAATTCCAGCAAGCCTGATAATGCGCCAGAAAAAGCCGGTCGATCCACGCGCACATGGTCCATATCCATATCGCCTGAGAGTGACACAACCCCCTTGTCTCGACGCAGACCAAAGTGCGCATTCACTTTGCCGCCATTGAGCGAAAAGCGCATATCCTCAAGGCCAATGTGATTTGGCGCAGCCGTGACGCGCAACGCTGCCTCTTGGCCCACCCAACCATCGGCAATATCAAACTGCGCCACATTCAACTGCAGCGCAGTCGAGGGCGGATCAGCAAAGGCTGGCGCAAAACTCAAATCAGACCAATACGCGCCCGTCTTTGCAGGCTGCGGCGCGCCAAGAACAATTGATGAGAGCGCGGACAATGACAGACGCTCCAACGCCAACTGCCCGGTGAGGCGCGGCGCATCATCAAGCGCATTGAACGCCCATTCCACATCACCGCGCACAGGACTGCCTGCTGCTTGGCCCGTCACTGTTGAGAGCGCCAAGCGCCCATCCTCAAGACGTAATGTGGCCGCCAGATCGAGCGGCACGGATGAATTTACGTCGGGCAAAGCCAGTGACGTCACTTGCAACAAGGGCGCTGCATTGCGGCTCTTGACCGTGACGCGACCATCCAGATTTGGCATATCCCATGCCGATTTTAGACGCCCGCGAAACGCAAAGCTCGTGCCTGCAAGAGCGGCTTCAGCTTCGGTGTCGTAACCATCACCCGATAGACGCAAAGCACCATTCAAGCGCGCACGCCCTAGCCCAGTGAGTGGCAAAGCTTCTATACCCAATTGGCGAAGCAGCACCGGCGTATCACCCGAGTCCACAACAAAGGACGCCAGTGTAAATCCGCCCTTGGCGTCGGGTATCGCGCTGGCATTGATTTTGGTGCCGCGCGCATCGCCATCAATGCGCAGTGTAGACAATAACAAAGGCGCGCTGCCTTTGGTGCGCTTGCCTTCTGCGCCAATGTTGAGATGCATGGGCGAGAGGGCCGTGGCGCGCGCGACGATTGCGGACGAGAGGGGGCCGGGAAACAAACGCTTCAACGTCTGCGCCAAATCACCCAAACGTTCTGCATCAAGCTTCACACCAAGGCGGGCGGATGTGTCGGACAAAGACCCCGTTGCACGCACAGACGCGCCACCAAGATCGGCCACCGACAAATCGTCCAGCCGCACATCTGTGCCTTTTTTTGTCAGGCGCAACCGAATGCGCCCAGCATCAATCACAGCGTCCCCAACCCGCGCCAAGCGGATGGCGCGTGCATCAAAGGCCAGCGACACATCCATATCGGCAAAGGCATCGCCTTGGGCCGAGAGATCAGGCAAGCGCTCCAAATCCAATGCAGGTGAGGTTAAATCAACAAACAAACGCGCCGCATCTTTGGCGATGGCGCGCGTGTAAGTGAGCGTGCCATTCATCTGCGAGCGATCAACTTGCAGATTGAGATCGCGCCCCATAAAGCCAGCGCCTGACAGCATCACATCGCCGCTCGCACGCAAACGCTTGATTCCGGTGGTTTTTAATTTGCTGGCCATATCTGGCAAAAACGCAGCTGCCCATGTGGCAAAGCGCGACACGTCATGCACGTCTGCATCCATCTGACCTTTGAACTGCGCCGCAACGCCCGTCTCCAATGAGCCTTCCATTTTAAGGCGCGCACTGCCCGGCGTCGTCACACCAATATTGACATGCGGCACGCTTTGAGGATGCAGCTGCACCGCAGCTGTCAGGTCAGTGAGCGTCTCTGCGCCAGCGATTATCGCGCCCGCCGTCAGCGTCAAATCGCCAGACCCAAACTGCTCTGTCTCCAGCGGACTGCCCACCCAATCTCGCACAGCATTGGAGAACTTTT
>CAIUDK010000118.1 GCA_903897875.1 uncultured Hyphomicrobiales bacterium | reverse complement strand
TTGTTTGAAAATTATGCAGAGGTCGAGTTGGATTATTTCCGCTCCACCAAGATCTTCCCGATCATGCACACAATCGCCATTCGTCGCGAAGTCTATGAAGCCAATCGTTGGATTGCGCAATCGCTCTACAAGGCTTTTGCTGCCTCACAGCAGAAGACCTATGACGATCTGTGTGAAACAGCAGCACTCAAATCCATGCTGCCCTTCCTCAATTCCTATGTGGAAGAGACGCATCGCGAAATGGGCGATGATTTCTGGTCATATGGGCTGGAGAAAAATCAGGACACGCTCAAGACGTTCCTGCGCTACCACTTCGAGCAGGGCCTTTCAAAGCGCCTTCTGAAACCAGAAGAGCTCTTTGCACCTGAGACGCTCGAAGGTTTCAAAATCTAGTCGAACACGACTCAACAAAAAAGGCGCGGATTGAACCCCGCGCCTTTTTTATGTCTGCAGCACAAATCAGTGCTGATGATCGTGATCGTGATGATGGTCGTGGCCATGATGGTGGTGGTGATCATGATCGTCGTCGTGATCGTGCCCATGATAGGCTTCCAGCGTTTCAACTTCGCTGTAGCCATGCATCATGGCATCCATCATCTTGCGCATCGGATCTTCCTGCAGACCGACATGCGACGCTAGAAAACCAGCAAGGCGCGCGAAGACCAAGGACTGCAAAGCGAGGGTTGGATAACGCTCAAGCGGATCAGCCGATTCCGTATCAGCAACACAGCCCTTCAACGCATCTGCAAACAATTTGTCTGCGTAGGCTGCGGGAGAACCGTCGGGATGTTTGGCTTTTGCCATCTGCGCCAACAATGAGCGCGTGTGTGACAAGAGCCCTTCATAGAGATGTGTTTCGAGACGGCCCGGGCCGTCATCTTCTTCACCGCACATGGGATGACCTCAAATGTTGAAATAAAAAGGGCGGACCGAAGTCCGCCCCAAATGCTCTGGCTTAGAAGCCCTTGGCGTTTTCGAGTTGCTCGAACCAATCAAAGCCCATGGCTTTAACAATGCGGCTCGTGCACACGATGATGCGGGCTTCGTTTTTGGGATCAGCATTGAAATGCTTGTGCGCGCAATAAGGCGGAATGTAGACGAAATCGCCTGCCTTCCACTCGAATTTCTTAGGCTCTTTCTCCCAAGAAAATTCCATCACGTCCTTACAGTCGAAGTTCACATCCCAGTGGTAATCATAGCCGCTACCTTCAACGACATAGAAAACCTCTTCCGACAAATGACGATGCGTGCCTGACGCTTCGCCCGGCGGCAAGAACTGCATGTAAATATCGAGGCAGCATTCCTTCGTGTTCATGCGCTCGTTGATGATGTGCTTGATCAGACCATCAGGTGAACGCTCGAATGGCATTTCCGAATATTTTACGGAGCCGACACGAGAATCATATTCCTTACGAAATTCTTCCGACGCCTTAACAGCATCAGCATAGAAGCTCACAAAGGTTGTTGGCTTGTGCGCGTGCTCGCGCTCGCGTGCATCAATGAATGACATTGTGTTTCTCCGCTCCTAGAGGTCAGCCGGTGGCAGGTAAGCGAGCTGCTTAGGCGTGCCTTCCTTGGGTGGATATTCGGCGATCTTCTGGAACAGCAAGTGCATGAACAGGAAGAGTGGCTTTGCTTTCATCACAAGCGTGATGCATTCGTCATCATGATCGTCAGAAAAATGCTGATGAACGCAGGCGTTTTCGACGATCAACGCATCACCGGCTTCCCAGTCAATGCGCTGTCCGTCATGCACGTCATGGCCCTTGCCCTTAAGAACAAAGAACACGGCGCTGTTCATGTGACCATGCTTTTGGCCATAGCCGCCTGGCGAGAAAACTTCGATGTGGGTTTCAATCGACTGCGCGACCTTCACGGCCTGCGGATTGATAATCTTTTTCCCGTAATGGCCGGGACCGCCCTTCCACTTATGATCGCTGGTTGGATAGACGCGGGGCTGATTGAAAAGCTCGCGTACCAATTCGCCATATGTGCCTTCAAGTGCGCGCACGAATACGCGCTTCTTTGTCCAACGCTCCCAGACGGGCTCTTCGCGCTGTGGGATGGTGCCTGAATTATGGCCCAAGCCGGATTGATCTATCTCTGCCAATGGCGTTCTCCAATTCGTTTCGTGCTAGCTGCCAACGCGGCCCGCACATCACGGTTTAAAAAACCCGGGCCCCTTGCGGGGCCCGGATGTTATTTACGCAACCTTTGGCGGAAGCGTTTCGAGTTCGGTCTTGTAGGCCTCTTCCATTTTCGTGGTGAGACCGTTCTTGTTCAACTCGCTTGTGAACATGTCACGTACCAATGTGCTCTCATCAGCGTAGTCGATCTGATCGCCACCAACGCGCTTGGAAATCCATGCCTTAGGCACGCCCTGCGCATTACGGATCGATACAACTTCGTGCTTGAACGCAAGATAGCGTGAAGGCGTTGTGCCGGTGTTGAAGTGCTGATGATACCACATGTTTGGTGGCACGATCATGGTTCCAACTTCCCAGTCGTAGCGCTTTGGCTCATCGCCTTCTGGCCACATCAGAGAATAACCTTCGCCGCCCAGAATGATCACATGCGCGCCGGGACCATGACAATGACCCTTCTTGTATGTGCCGATTGGGAACTGCGAAATGTGGCTGTTCATTGAGCCCTTCGCCATGTTGAAGCGAATGTGGCCACCGCCTGCGCCGCGCTCTTTGGCCGAGATCAACGGAATGTTGACAGCATCGGGTACAAAGTTTGTCTCGAGCAAGAAGCCATTCTGCTCGCCCTTGGCAGCAAAATAATCAGGCTCGCCAGCAAAGCGCTGCTTGAAGTCATGGGCTGTGTTGAAAACAAAATCGATGTCTTCGTACAGGTTCACAACTGGAGGCGCATTGGTCACTGACACGAAACGAGCAGGCTCTGAACCTGAACCGTTAAAGTGCTGATGCCATGTGTTGAGCGGAATGGCGAACAGAGCGCCGGACTTCCATTCAAAGGTGATGCGATCGCCCTTGTCGTTCCACACGGTTGTTGAGCCACGACCTTCGAGAACGAGGATCATTTCTTCAAACAACTGACGCTGCGGAGCCAGCTTGCCGCCAGCTGGGATTTCGCAAACATAGCAATCATTCGACGTGCGTGACGCTTCGTGATTGATGTAGACGCCCTTGCCGCCGCGACGTGCCCATGGCTTCAAGTCGACCGTGCGCAGGTTGCGGATGTAATGGGCGCTGATGATGTCGAGACCCTCATCGCGCACCCAGCGCAGATAGGGCGTATCCTTTTCAGTCGCGAATTTCTTCGCGAGATCGTCGGACACCATTGCATTTTTTGCCATTCAGATTTCCTTTCCTTTTTCTTGTCTTCGTTCGTTACGGGTTAGCCCGCGATTTCTGCCGGGAGCACCACGCATTTCTGCGGGCTCATCCGAATGTTGAGTTTTCCACCCTCTGGCGTGCGCAAGGTTGGATGCGCGCGTGACAGAAGATTGGATTCACCGACCTTCATCTGAAAGTCAATGAATTCTCCCAGATAGACCTTAACCTCGACAATACCAGTCAAGACATTAACAGGTTCGCCAGTGTCCACCGCGCCTTCAATCAGCTCAACATCCTCTGGGCGGATGGCAATGGTGACGCGAGAATCCTTATCGAGCGAAACTTCGCTCTGAACCAGAATATCACCAAGTGGCGTGCGTACACACCAAAAGCCTGAGGGGCTATCGAGTCCCAACACAGTGCCGTCGATGAAATTACTCGATCCAATAAAGTCAGCAACAAATTTATTGCATGGTTTCTCATATATATGGCGTGGAGAGCCAATTTGCACGACACGGCCTTCGCTCATCACCGCAATCTCATGAGACAAGGACAGCGCCTCGCCCTGATCATGGGTGACATAAATGGTGGTGAGGCCCGTTTCGCGCTGAATACGCTTCAATTCATAGCGCATGCGATCACGAAGCTTGGCATCCAGATTCGACAAGGGCTCGTCGAGCAAGAGCAACTCAGGCTCCATCACCAAAGCGCGTGCAAGTGCAAGACGCTGTTGTTGACCGCCCGACAATTTGGTCGCATCTCGATCAGCCAGATGGTCGAGACCAACGGCATGCAACATCTCCATGACCTTATCGGCGATCTGTTTGCGGGATGGTTTGGACTTGCGGACTTCCAACGGAAACCCCGTGTTGGCAAACACGCTCATATGCGGCCAGATGGCATAGGACTGAAATACCATGCCAAAATTGCGCTGATTGGGGGGCAGAAAAATACCACTCTTGGAGGAATAAACCGCACGGCCATTCACTTCAATTTCGCCCGACGTTGGCTGTTCTAGACCTGCGATGGAGCGCAAGGTCGTTGTCTTGCCGCAGCCAGACGGCCCCAACAAGGTAAAGAACACGCCCTTGGGGACTTCGAAGCTAACGTCTTGAGCTGCGCGCACAGCCGGCCCTTTAGGGCTCTTATATTCGGTGTTTAATGACCTGACGCTTAGCATTCTTGTCTCTCTCCCTAAACACATTCTGCCCCGCGCATATCCTTGCGCTTTGGGCGGCGACACACTTCAATCAGAAAACTGATTATTTTTTGTGTGGGTGTGCGTGGTCGTGGCCGTGATGGTGATGTCCATGATCATGTGAATGACCATGCTTGTGATCATGCGCGTGATGAGCGTCATGCGCCTCATCTTCAACATGGTGAATGCGTTCCTTCGCGCGTGGACCGCGTGGATCTTCGCTAAACACAAGCGATTTAATCGTGACCGGCACTGTGTAGGACGGCACGCGCACCTTGCCCAAATCGATGTAATCGAAATCCATCAGCATGACGCCATCGATGACAAGGATCTCGCCCTTCACGCCGCAGTCTTCGCGCAAGACCGCGCCCAATGTCTGCGCAATGTCACCATCGAGCATGACATAGATGGGCTGCTCCGAGTCAATATGATCGGCCAGACCGATGCGAATGCCTTTGGCTGTTGCAAAAATCCGCTCATAGGACGGCGCGCCATTCCAATGGAAGGCCAGCGCCATATCGATGCTCGCATCTTCAACTTGGAATGCTTTGCGATGCGCGATGATGGATTTTCCCAGAGCCTCAGCGTCAATCTCTTCGCCAAACACGAAGGGAGGCTGAATGACTTGCAGATTGCGACGCGGCAAAAGCGCGCCGGGATTGGAAATGAAGCTCGTATTGCCTGACAGCTGAACGCTATATTCAGACGCGCCCAGTGCCGTTGCACGGATACATTCACGCGCTGGCAAAAGCGACCAACGGAAAGCTGCCGCATTCAATTTG
The DNA here is from genome assembly GCA_903897875.1 of uncultured Hyphomicrobiales bacterium. Taxonomy (GTDB): domain Bacteria; phylum Pseudomonadota; class Alphaproteobacteria; order Rhizobiales; family Beijerinckiaceae; genus Terripilifer. The sequence continues at coordinate 2,134 of CAIUDK010000118.1, read as the reverse complement.
CGACGGATAGCAGCGCCCAAACGCAGACCCATATCGCCAAAGTTGCGCGTCTCGCGCTCGTAGACATATTCGGCCACGCCGCCTGAGAACATGATGCCGCCCAGATCACCAAAATCAAGGATCGGATCGGTGAGATAGAGATGCTCAACATCATGCGGAATGGGGCGTGTGCAAATGGCGTCAACAACGGTTTGTGCCATTGTATCAGCGATTTTTTCAAGATCAGCATCGCTGATGGTATCACCCAGTTTCACATCAAAACCAGCGCGCTTGGCGTGATGACGCCCAGCTGGATCAAGACGTGTGATATGATGATTTTCATCCACGACCATCAAGCGGCCACCAACATGGAACGCCGCAGTGGCAATACATTTGCCACCTTCAACAAGACCAAGCTTTGTTGTGCCGCCACCAATATCAATGTTGAGAACGCGCTTGCCCAATTCCATTGAGGCTGCAGCTGCACCAGACCCATAGGCCGCCAACATGGATTCCATGTGATGACCTGCAGTGGCGCAAACAAATTCGCCGCCCTGCTCGGATAGCATTTTGGAAATGCCCTGTGCATTTTCGCGGCGCAGCGCTTCGCCTGTCAAAATGACAGCGCCGGTATCAACATCACCGGGCTTGAGATTGCTTGCGGTGTAAGCGTCTTCGATGATTTGGCGCAGCGCGACATCATCAATGCGCGTCTCGCTCGAATAAGGCGTGAGCGACACAGGCGACAAATACAAAGTATCGCGCGAGATAACGTAATAGCGGCTCGTCAAATCTTCAGCGAGGCGGCGCAGATGAATTTTGGAAAAGATAACTTGGGTGCCTGAAGATCCGATATCGATACCGACGCTGACCAGCGTCACATTATCTTGGATCCAGAGCGGGTTTTCTTCGAGCGGTCCGTCATAATCGAACTCATCATGCTCGTGATCGGCATCTTCGTCATGTTCGTGTGACCAACCCTGCCCCAGAGTGTGGTCTGCCATGGCGTGAGCTGGCTTCTTTTCGGCGTCCTGATCGGACATAATTCACTCTCCCAGTTGGCAAGCGGCACGCATTTCATGCGTGATGAGCGCCTTAAGAAGACGACGCAAGCGAACATCCGAGTGAATGGCTTATAAGCCCACCGGTGCGGCCCTTGGCGCACACGGTCATTGAAATGCTTCCCCCGAACGTCCTGCTGCCGCCTCTGCTCAAGGAGCTGGCGCACCGCTGAGTGCGTCTAGCGCACGGACATTTTTCAAGAATGAAACTCGTCCTAAAGGCTGAGCCTGTCAACCCCGGCGCAGTCTGAGACAAGTGTTCGGTTGGGTTAAATTATATTTGATCTCTAATAAAGAAGAATGACAGTTGCATGGAGGCTAAGGTCGTTCTAATTCGAGAGTAACAAACATTCTAACAGGAGGACGCTATGCCGCACGATCCCAACGACAAGGCCCAACATTGGCATGAGCCTGCCGGCACACGCAAAGCTGGTTTTGGTGAATTTGCGAAGCAGCCGACCCCTTATGACGCTTGGATGGAATCCGAAGGCATTCCCGTGTTTCGCGGCATCGGCATCAGCAAGGTGCAGAATCTGCCCCTGATGCCATGGAAGCGGACCGGAGGTCGCGGCCATTTCATTCAGCTCTACGGCACAGAAACAAAGTGGGGCTGCTATGTGGTGGAAATTCCACCCGGCGGCGCATTGAACCCAGAAAAGCATATGTACGAGGAGATTTTCCTCGTTGTTGAAGGTCGCGGCACCACCGAAGTGTGGATTGAAGGCGAGCCTAAGAAGCATGTGTTTGAATGGCAGAAGGGTTCGATGTTCTCGATCCCGATGAATGCCATGCATCGTCTCGTCAATGCGACCTCTGGCGGCTGTCTGCTGCTGGGTGGCACGACTGCCCCCAACGTGCTGAACCAGCTTAACAATGTTGGCGCAGTGTTCGACAACCCTTACATCTTCCGTGATCGCTTCGATGGGTCCGATGACTTCTTCAAAGCCAAGGATGATATTGAGCCAGATCCAGTGCGTGCATATGCCCTTGATTGGCGCAAAAAATCATTTATAAACAATATGTTAGCCCTACAGTGAAGTCTTGGTTAATGAGAGGTTCTTTGTTAAACTAGCTCGATGTCACTCAAAAAAGCA
>CAIUDK010000117.1 GCA_903897875.1 uncultured Hyphomicrobiales bacterium | reverse complement strand
GTGGTGGCTCTTTTTTGCCATCACGCGAGAGCGCGTGGCGTGCAGTAGACTTAACCGCCCATTGCCTTTGTAGCAGCTTCAGTCACTGAAGCCTTTGGATTGGCCTTGCAGTAGCTGAGCATTTTTGCGTCCATGTCAGCGGCCATCTTATCAACGGCTGCATCGCCTGTCTTAGGTGTTGGGCCGATGTCTGCAGCCATCTTGATATAGGCTTCACAGTTCATGTTTGGGTCTTGTGCAGATGCTGATCCAGCGAGAAGGCAGAGTGCTGCAGCGGAATACAAAAACAGTTTCATCTAATGTCCTTTCAAAAATGATCTAACGATCCGCATAACGCGCGGTGTTAGGTGTGGTCTCGATCATGGTCCCTTTGAAAAATGTAGGGATGAACAGAGTGCGTGAGTATAGGCTGAGAAGGGAATTGTGTGTCAACGGCCAAAGTGCTGAAATGAGGGCGATTTTTTGAAAAATAACCTTACCGAGCCTTAGCACTTCGACGTAGCGTTTCAGGTGCATGCGCGATGATTGGGTTGCTGCTAAAAAGTTAAGCGACCAAACCACCGCGCTGCGTATTTAAGAGGCGAACTTACTTATGCGCCGTCAGTTTTATTTATAAGCGGTCATGCCAATCACAGCCGACATGCCACCATGCCCCGTGCCTTCGTGCATTTCTAATTCTTCCTCGACAAATTTCATGTCGTGAAAGTCAGCGAATTCTTCTTCAAGCATTTCGCGTGTGTAGAGATGATCGAGTTGCTTGGGGCCGCCTGTGCCATAGTCCAATTGTTTTGGTGTGTAGCCTTGCACGATGAGAAGGCCGCCGGATTTCAACGCTTTGCGCATGCCGGCCCACTTCAACGCGCGATCACCAGGATCGCTAAATTGCGTGAAGATTTCGGCGACGACATCAAAGGCGGCGTTAGGGTAGGCCCATGTGTGGACATCGGCCAATTCAAACTGGACATTCACGCCCTGTTCTTTGGCAAGCTGTTTTGCTTTTGCTTGACCTGCGGGTGAGAAATCCACTGAGAGAACATCGAGACCTTGCTGGGCCAACCAAACGCCATTGCGCCCTTCGCCATCAGCAATTGTCAAAACTTTTCCGCTCTTGGGCAGAAGCGATTTGCAAGCTTCTAAATAATAGTTTGGCGCTTTGCCAAAAATATAATCGGGAACGGAATAGCGGGTTTCCCAGCGTTCAAATTCTCCCATCTGCTTCATCTCCCATTTTGGTTTTTATACGGATCGTGTTCTTATATCTGAAAGCCAGCGCGCGGCCAGCATGCCAATCAGCATCGGCACAACGAAGGCCAGCGATTGCCATGTGCCATAGCCCAAAGCGGTGAGGGCGGGGCCGGGGCAAAAGCCAGCGATGCCCCAGCCGATGCCAAAGATGACGGGGCCGAGGATGATGCGTGTATCCAAATCATTCGATGTGGGGAGGTGGAATTTTTCACCAAAGACGGGCCGCGTGCGTTTGAGCACATAGCGAAAGCCGAGCGAGGTGGCCGCAATGGCGCCAGCCAGCACAAAGGCGAGGCTTGCATCCCAATGGCCCGAGGCGATGGCGGCCACATCCAAAAAGTTGAGCACTTTGGCGGGGTTGGACATGCCAGCGATAATGAGCCCCAAACCGAAGATGAGACCGATGGCAAATTGAACAAGGATTTTCATCTGAGCCTCACAGAACGTGGCGCATGAGGAAGACGGTGATGATGGCTGTCGTCATGAACGACGCCGTTGCCACCATTGAGCGAATGGAGAGGCGCGACAAGCCGCAGACGCCATGACCAGACGTGCAGCCATTGCCCCAGATCGAGCCAAAGCCAACCAAGAGCCCAGCTAGGGCTAAACCAAAAGCGCCGGTTTCAATCACCTGTGGCGGCCATTGGCCCGATGCCAGCATCACAAGCAGCGGGGCAGCGATGAGCCCCGCCACAAAGGCAAAGCGCCCGGCGAACTCGTGATCGGAGTGGGGCGGGAAGATGCGGACCAAGATGCCGCTCACGCCCGCGATACGGCCCGCGAACGCCATGAGCATGACGGCTGATAGCCCAATGAGGGTGCCGCCGATCAGCGACGCCAGTGGCGTGAATTCAGTGAACGTCATTTATGGACGCTCAACTGAGCAGGTGCGCACACCAAGCAGCGTGTAGGCGGGGCAAAAGCGCAAGGCAGCAGTGCCAATCAACACGACGCCTGCGGCAGAGACGGCGTATTTCCAATCGCCCAAACCTGCAAACAGGCTGGCGAGCTGGGGCACAAAGGGGGCCACCAGCAAGATGATGCCTGCGCCAAAGCGAAGTGAGCGATCGAGTGAACCAACATTGACCATTGCGGCCTCCTGTGAGATGAAGTATCAATTGCTTAATTTAGAAAGTACTAAAGTGTCAAGGACCAAAAAGAAACCAGCCGTTACGCCTTTGGTTGATTTGGAACAGAGAGCCGGTGAGGCTTCGACTCTGCTGTCCAACATGGCCAATGCAAAACGGTTGATGGTGCTTTGCAATTTGCTAGATGGCGAAAAGTCGGTTGGCGAATTGGCTGAAATTGTTGGCTTGAGTGCGTCGGCTTTGTCTCAGCATTTGGGCAAGATGCGCGCCTATGAGCTCGTGCAAACGCGGCGCGATGGACAGACGATTTACTACGCGCTGGCCAGCGATAAAGTCCGCGCAATTTTAGAAACTCTCTACAAACTCTACTGCGCACCTGAAGTTTGAACGCATGTGCCACTAGGGCGTTGTCTGTAACGTGACATAACATGAGGCTGTGATGCATCTCTTCGACGCTCTAATGCTCGCGCGCATCCAATTTGCGTTCACAGTGAGTTTTCATATTATTTTCCCAGTGTTTTCGATTGGTCTTGCCAGCTATCTCGCCGTGCTCAACGGTTTATGGATGTGGACGGGGCGTTCGGAATTTCTCGATCTCTTCAATTATTGGAAGAAGATTTTTGCAATTGCCTTTGGCATGGGTGTCGTGTCTGGCATTGTGATGAGCTACCAATTTGGCACCAATTGGAGCGTGTTTTCGGACAAGGTTGGCCCCGTCATTGGGCCGCTGATGGGCTATGAAGTTTTGTCCGCGTTCTTTTTGGAAGCTGGCTTTCTCGGCGTCATGTTGTTTGGTTTGCAGCGCGTTGGGCCGCGGCTCCACTGCTTTGCAACATTGATGGTGGCCTTTGGCACGTTCATGTCGGCGTTTTGGATTTTGGCTGTGAACAGTTGGATGCAAACGCCAGCCGGTTATAGCGTCAATGATGTTGGCCAGTTTGTTGTGGTTGATTGGGTGTCGGTGATCTTCAATCCCTCATTGCCCTATCGTTTGGTGCATATGGTGTTGGCCGCCTATCTCACAACTGCGCTTGTTGTTGGCGCTGTGGGTGGGCTGCATCTGTTGCGAGATCGCAGCAATGTTGCCACGCGCATTATGTTTTCCATGGCGATGTGGATGGCGGCTGTTGTGGCACCGCTTCAAATTGTTGCAGGCGATTTTCATGGGCTCAATACGCTCAAATATCAGCCAGCCAAAATTGCAGCCATGGAAGGGCATTTTGACAGTCACGCGGGCGCGCCGCTGATCCTGTTTGGGATTCCCGATGCTGCGCATGAGCGTGTGGATTATCAAATTGCGATTCCCAAATTGGGGTCGATGATTTTAACGCATGATTGGAATGGCACCATTCGCGGCCTCAAAGAATGGCCCGCAGATCAGCGCCCGCCTGTGGGCATGGTCTTCTGGAGTTTCCGCATCATGGTCG
>CAIUDK010000116.1 GCA_903897875.1 uncultured Hyphomicrobiales bacterium | reverse complement strand
GCCGGCGACATGATCAAGAAACAGACGATTACGTACAACCGTTCCCGTCAGGCAATGATCACCAAAGAACTTATCGAAATCATTTCGGGCGCCGAAGCGCTCTGACCGACGAAAGTGTGAGGACGAAACATGGCTAATGCCGTTAACATTGGACGCGTTACGCAAGTCATTGGCGCCGTCGTCGACGTAAAGTTTGACGCTGGCTTGCCAGAGATCTTGAATGCTCTTGAAACTTCAAACAACGGCAATCGCCTTGTTCTAGAAGTTGCTCAGCATTTGGGTGAAAACTCAGTGCGCTGCATCGCAATGGATATTTCTGAAGGCCTCGTTCGTGGCCAGGAAGTCCGTGATACCGGTGCTCCGATCCGTGTGCCAGTAGGTGAAGGTACTCTAGGCCGCATTATCAACGTGATTGGCGAGCCTGTTGACGAAGCTGGTCCTGTTCCCACAGAGGCTCTTCGCGCCATCCATCAGCCAGCTCCTACTTATGCAGAGCAGGCAACAGAAGCTCAGATCCTCGAAACCGGTATTAAGGTTGTGGATTTGCTCGCTCCTTACGCTAAGGGCGGAAAGATCGGACTTTTCGGCGGCGCCGGCGTAGGTAAAACCGTTCTCATCATGGAATTGATCAACAACGTGGCAAAGGCCCACGGTGGTTATTCAGTTTTCGCAGGTGTGGGTGAGCGTACACGCGAGGGCAACGATCTCTATCATGAGATGATCGAGTCCAACGTGAACATCGATCCTACAAAAAACAACGGTTCGACGAAGGGTTCAAAATGCGCCCTCGTTTATGGCCAGATGAATGAGCCTCCAGGCGCTCGCGCTCGCGTGGCTTTGACCGGTCTGACTGTTGCTGAACATTTCCGCGATCAGGGACAGGACGTTCTGTTCTTCGTTGATAACATCTTCCGCTTCACACAGGCTGGTTCCGAAGTGTCCGCACTTCTGGGTCGTATTCCTTCTGCAGTGGGTTACCAGCCAACACTGGCAACAGACATGGGCGCTCTTCAAGAGCGTATCACGACGACAACCAAAGGTTCGATCACGTCCGTTCAGGCCATTTACGTGCCTGCCGATGATTTGACCGATCCAGCTCCTGCAACATCCTTCGCCCATCTTGATGCAACGACCGTGTTGTCACGTTCGATTGCTGAAAAGGGTATTTATCCTGCAGTGGATCCTTTGGATTCCACCTCACGTATGCTCGACCCACGCATCGTTGGTGAAGAGCATTACGATATCGCTCGTCGCGTTCAGTCAACGCTTCAGCGCTATAAGGGCCTTCAGGACATCATCGCCATTCTGGGTATGGATGAATTGTCTGAAGACGATAAGTTGACCGTTGGTCGCGCACGTAAGATCGAGCGTTTCTTGTCTCAGCCGTTCCACGTTGCCGAAATCTTCACCGGCTCGCCTGGTAAGCTCGTTGCAATTGCTGACACGATCAAGGGCTTTAAGGGCCTCGTTGAAGGCAAGTACGATCATCTTCCTGAGGCAGCCTTCTATATGGTCGGTTCAATTGAAGAAGCGATCGAGAAGGCTCAGAAAATGGCTGCTGAAGCCGCCTAATTATTTGAACAATTCGCGCAACCGACTTGGTCGGTTGCGTGAACTTGGAGAAGACAATGACCTCGTTCCACTTCGAACTCGTCTCACCAGAACGTCTGTTGTTTACGGGCGAGGTTCAGTCTGTCTCAGTACCTGGTGTGGAGGGAGCCTTTACGGTTCTCAACAACCACGCACCGGTTATGTCTACCCTTAAGCCCGGTCTTATCGAGATTGATGAGACACCAACAAAGAAAGTTCGCATTTTCGTGCGGGGTGGCTTTGCTGATGTATCGGACAAGGGCCTCACCATTCTTGCCGAACGTGCGATACCGTTTGAAGAACTTGATGCTACTCGTATTGCCGCTCAGGTTAAGGACGCCGAAGAAGATTTGGCTGATGCGATGACAGACGAAGGCCGCCGTCTAGCCTCTGAGCGCCTTGCTCAACTTCAAGAATTGCGCGCCGCGCTCCAGCTATAGTCGCTGCAAGTTTGGTCTGGTTTTCATTTCAAGAAATCAGTATCAAAAAGCGTTTTTCTGAGCTCAAAGGTTTGAAGTTGCGTGAATATTCGCAACAACCAGTGCCTTAGCTGTGATCGTAAGACAATCGACATGTTCGATGGTGGCGCCATCAAGAAACGGGACAGTGAAAAGTGCTCAGCTTCCATAGCGCGTCGCGTGAGGACATCAAGAGCGCCAATTTCTAAAGTCTGACGCGATGGAAAACGAGCAAGAATCTCGTGTTGTTCATCCCCTAAGGGCCAAGTGCCCTCATTATGAACCCCGACAAGAGACACGCGCGGCCATTGGCGAGCGATATCACGAACTGCATCCAGCGTAGCGCTCGTTTCATCGACATGAAAGAAGATGATTGGATCAATCGCAAAGTGATCAACCTCATCGAAGAAACGCGTCTCATTTAACAGGGTGAGAAATGTCCTGAATGAGCGGCCCCATATATCCACAATTTTGGGTGTGCCAGGTCTGAGCAACAGATTGTCAAACAAGACCATCTGGCCCTGAACCTGTGAGAGGTCTGCTAACTTCACTTGATCAGGAAATCGCGATAAAAAACGCCGCTCCTGAGAATCGGTATCAAAACCAACGAACTCACACTGTTGCGCAACATGATAATCCGCAATCAGACGCGCCAATGTGCTCGTGCCAATCCTTGGCGTGGGAGACATAATGAAATAGGCGCGCGTTCGTGACATGGATGATTTCACGCCACCATTGACCCAGCGGAACTCACACCGATTGCTTTCAACAGCTCTGCGTTCTCAAATTGCAGCGAGACCTTCTTCATCCAAGTGCGCACATATCCACGTAGAACAAATGAAAAATCAGCTGTTCCATCTAAATTGCTGACAAAGCGAGAAAAAGGTGTGTTGGCCAAGTCTACTTGCTCATTCGCCATCTCATTTAACGGCGGGATGATGATGTCACCCCTGCGGCGCACTTTTGAAAAGTACGAGCTATAGGTCTCCGGGTCCCATTCAAAAAACATTGCTTCTTGGATGATGTTTTTAACGACAAAATATTCAGCGCCTCTCACAAAGGGGGCAATCTCATCGAGCTCATTCAAAGACGCTACCGATGGTCCCAACACGTGAAGAACCACGAAATTGAAATGCCCCTGATCTACCGCATCAAGGAAGCCAATATCCTGAAGGGCCTTAAGCGTGACCCGCATGTGGCCAGCACGCACATCAATGAGTGTCAGTCGCTGCTGTGAGGCCTGTAACGTATCTAGAATGCGCATCTGATCTGGCGTGTGCAGAATGTTGACGACATCGGTGATTTCAGGATGGAACCGCTTGAGATTGCCGCGAGGTGCTTCCGTATCAAAGGCGCGTGTTGGAAGGTTCTTTTCGTTCAGAAAATCTAGCAAAGCTCGCGCGACGGTCGTTTTACCAACACCGCCCTTATCGGCCCCTACAAGAATGACTGCAGGTTTCATCGCATCGTTTCCTGTCTTATTATTGAATCGAATATATGTAACCTTTATAGTAATAGTTGAATAGCAAATCTATAAGAATGAAACATATAGTGAAATTTTGCCCAGAGCATTTCAGCTGACCTTCTGGGGCTTGCGGAGCGCTGTTCCATCCTTCAAAAGATTAGAATGCTGCATAGAGAAAAGTCATATGAAGCGCTGAGGCAGAGTTTCCGTTGGGACATACCCACGAAATATAACATCGCCGCCAGCGTCTGTGACGATTGGGCCCTGATCGATCCCGATCGACCGGCTATCTATGACGCTACTTATGCGACCCCGCGTGTCACAACCTACGATGACTTACGCATCAGTTCGAACCGACTCGCTAGCTTCTTAAAAGCCCGCGGCATTTCGCATGGCGATCGGGTCGCAATTCTTCTGCCTCAAATGGCCGAGGTGGCGATAGCCCATATCGCTGCCTATAAGCTCGCCACAATCGCAGTGCCACTCGCTGCCCTCTTCGGGAGTGAAGCTCTCGGGTTCCGCTTGAAAGACTCTGGTGCTCGCGTCCTTATCACCGACGCTGGTGGATGTGCCAAGCTTCGAACTCTATTGGATACACTCCCTGATCTCGAAATTATCATCAGCATTGATGGTCCCGACGGGGATATATTAGGTTTTGATCGCTGCCTTGCCTCGTCATCCTGCGACTTTGATCGTGCCGACACCTGCGCAGACGATGAGGCCATGATGATTTACACCTCGGGCACTACGGGTCCACCAAAGGGGGCCATTCATGCGCACCGAGTTCTTTTGGGTCATCTGCCTGGAGTTCAGCTTCCCCACGAATTCCTACCCCAACCCAATGATCGATTTTGGACCCCCGCGGACTGGGCATGGGCAGGTGGGTTACTCAACGTATTGCTGCCTAGTCTCCATTTAGGGGTGCCCGTCGTTGCCCGGCGCACGATTGGCTTTGATCCGGACGACGCACTGGAGTTGATGGCGCGGATGCAAATTCGCAACGTATTTCTGCCACCCACTGCATTACGTATGATGCGCAACGCCTCGCCAAAGTCCTATTCAGGCATGAACCTTAGGACCATCGCATCTGGCGGAGAATCTTTAGGCACTGAAATATACCATTGGGGACAGCGCACGTTTGGTTTGGCTATCAACGAATTCTATGGCCAGACCGAGTGCAATCTTGTGATTGCATCATGCGCTCAGATAGGCACAACGCGCGCTGGAGCCATCGGGCGCGCTGTGCCGGGGCATGACGTTGATATCATACGCGCCGATGGATCCATCTGCGGCAATGGAGAAATGGGTCAAATTGCAATCCGGCGCCCGGACCCCGTGATGTTTCTCGGCTATTGGAAACAGCCCGAAGCAACGGCAGCTAAATTCATCGGGGATTGGATGACTACGGGCGACCTCGGGCGCCGCGATGCGGATGGTTATATTTATTTTATGTCCCGCGACGACGATGTCATAACCTCATCTGGCTATCGTATCGGGCCGGGCGAAGTAGAGGATTGTCTTTTAGGACATCCAGCCGTTCTCATGTCGGCAGCTATTGGTAAGCCCGATCCCTTGCGTACTGAGATCGTCAAAAGTTTTGTGGTCTTACGTGATGGCATTGAGCCATCCACGACACTAACGAAAGAGCTCCAAGAATTTGTTCGCGCGCGACTATCGGCGCATGAATATCCGCGCGAAATTGAATTTGTGACTTCACTTCCCCTGACAACGAGTGGAAAAATTATCCGCCGCCATCTGCGAGAACGGCCTTAAATCCGGGTCTCTCCAGACATAATCGAGTCATAGAGTAGACCATCAATAGGCACGAAACGATTGGATCGGACATCATTAAAATATAATAGATCTTGCGTTTTTGAGGGATCGAAACCGTTTGCAGCCAGATCAATTTTACGTTGTTTGAATGTCGATGTAATTTCCAACTGCGGTTGAAAACGTAAGAAGGCAGGCTGTGCATAGACAGGTAAATGAGCCGCAAGAAATGCCCGGAATGCAGCCAAATCAAATTTAGCTACATCTTCGACAACCAAAGAAACCATTCCGGCACGGCCTTCGTAGCCATTCACCTTCACGCCATAAACGGTGGCATCTTGAACACCGTCGAAGCCCGTCACTATTTGCGAGACCTCCATCGTCGATACATTTTCGCCTTTCCAACGAAATGTATCTCCAATCCTGTCTATGAAATAGAAATAGCCCAGCGAATCCTTACGCATCAAATCACCGGACCTGAACCAAGCATCATTATCCTGGAAAACATGACGAAGAATTTTCTTCTCTGTTTCGGATTTGTCTGCATATCCTTCAAACCTATTTGACGGTTTTGATGGATCATTCAAAATCTGTCCTATCGCTTCTCCAACCTCATCGGCTGAACATTCAATGCAACGTCCCTGTTCATCGCGAACAGGCGCTTCAGCTTCAATATCGAAGCGAACAATTTTGACGACAAACTTCCGTTCCATCCATTTTGGGATACGGCCGACAGCCCCGGGCTTTGAATCAAAATTAATGATCGAAATATTGCCTTCAGTTGCTGCGTAAAATTCATAAATATGTGGCAGATTAAAGCGGTCCCGGAAACGCGTAAAAACATCCGCGCGCAATCCATTTCCAAAGCAGACCCTCACCTTGTGCGCCCGATCATAGGGGCCATCTGGAAGCGCCACGAGATAACGGCACAGCTCGCCAACATACGCAAAGATCGTACAGTTTTGTTCTGTGATCTCACGCCAAAAGTCCCGTGCTGAAAACTTCTCTCGAATGAAGCAAGATGCACCCACGGTCAATGCAGCGCCCGTGGCACATAACCCGCCAACGGTGTGATACATCGGAAGAGCTATATAAACACGATCATCTGCTCGTGATCCCGATAGCCCTGCAAAACCAAGCATGGCTAGCTGCACCCGATAATGATTCATATTTGCAGCCTTCGGCAGGCCAGTCGTTCCAGACGTAAAAATGTAAAGACAATGATCTTCAATGGTCAGCGGAACCCGCTCTTCTGGCGTTAGGTTGCTGGGGGAAAAACTCTTGGCCAGATGATCAAGGCGATCTACCGAGCCTTCATCGCCAAATTTTATGACCTTGAGGTCAGATGATAAAAAGCTAGACGTTGAATTGAAGATGTCTTCAAGCGCTGCATCAACAACGATTGCACGCGCTCCAACCACTTTGATGCCATGAGCAAGTGCTGAACCAGTAAGATTGATATTCAGAAGAGCGGTGGCAATGCCCGCTTTAGCAAAGCCCAACCATATTGCCACATATTCGGGACAATTAGGCATGAGCAGAGCCACAACATCGCCCTTGCCCCAGCCCTGCGCCATAGCCCAGCGGGCATATTGATTGGCATGAGCATTGAGCTCCCGATATGAAAGACTCTCCGTGTCTGATTCTAAAGCCGGACGGTCTCCATAATTCTGGGCCCATTCATCGGCACGGTCACGAATCGTACGGGACGGATTGCGCGCAATCGATGTCGTTTTTCGCAACGCCCTGTAAGCACCGCGTATATAGGCCCATTCACTCGAGAGGCGCTCAAGGAAACCCATCCTATTTCCTCCCATAGCTACAATTGAAGGTAGCCTTGCTTTTTTGACTGACGCTCATGATAATCGCAGTCGTGCGACAATCGTCAACCAACATCTCATACAAAAAGCTGGGTATGCTAAAAATCGACCTCAAAGGATTGAAATGTCCGCTTCCCGCACTGAAAACCCGGAAGGCAATTTCTAAAGCTTCCAAAGGTCAAAGTCTTTATATCGAAGCAACGGATCCCATGTCGGTGATAGACATCCCCCATGCCGTGCAAGAAATGGGGGCTGCTCTCATCCAACAAAGCTGTGAGAATAATATTTATACGTTCACAATAAATATTTAAATCTTCAAATGGAATGCATCAGTTGATTCAACTTAACAATCCTTGGTCAGCGGAAGCGACCAATGGATTATGAGACAGAGCATCGCCATCCGGACGATCAAATTCAACCTTGCCCGTAAAGGCGTTCCAGAGACCCTCTACAAATTGAGGCTCCAAATCCTTCAAAATGAAAACAATTCTCGTTGATGTATCTGCGTCTGGCCAACGCTCAAGACGGACAGGCGGATGAAAGACGTGTTGGACCCCATGAATAACAATCGGTCGCATCGGGTCATCTGATAAGCCAATCAAGCCCTTAACGCGCAAAAGCTTTGGACCATGAGCTTGCCGCAATAATTCCAAAAAGAGTTCAAACCGTTGAGGCGGAATATAGTCGGCACTTCTCAAGCAAAATGCCCGGATCGATTGGTCATGCCTATTGACGTCATGTTCATGAGAATGATGAGAATGTGTATGCCCATCATGAGCGTGATGAGTGTCGTGACCATCATCAGAAAAGGCCTCGCTATTGAGCCAGTTCTGAACATTCATCGTCTTTGTTGACGGATCAAATAGAGCTGCATCCAATAATCGGGCAGCTACAGCCTCGCCTTTTTGAGTATCCAAAATCCGCGCGCTAGGATTTATTTGCTTTAAACGCATTCTCAGGTGAGTGAGCGTATCTGATGTGCGAGGCAGCAGATCCGACTTGGTGAGAACAATACGGTCAGCCACCGCGGCCTGCTTCAAAGCCTCTTCATGCGTATCCAATGTGTGCGTTCCATTGATGACATCTACAAGGGTGATGATGCTTTCAAGGCGATACCGCAGAACAAGATATGGATGCATCATAATTGTCTGCAGGACAGGAACGGGATCAGCTAACCCCGTTGTTTCGATAATAATGCGCTGGAATGGCTTTATACGATTGTTATCTCGTTTGCGCAGCAAGTCCTCCAATGTCGTGACCAAATCGCCACGAATGGTACAACAAAGACATCCTGACGACATGAGCAACATGTCACCATCAACTTTTTCGACAAGGAGATGGTCGAGACCAATTTCTCCAAACTCGTTGATTATAACAAGTGTATCAGAAAGCGATGGGTCCTTGAGAAGCTGATTGAGTAGAGTCGTTTTTCCGGACCCCAAAAAGCCAGTGATAATCGTCACCGGTATTGGCGGCGGAGGCTTACGACCTATCAGCTCACTTGCCAAAATATCTGTCATATGATTCGAACGCTCACATTTTTGGATAACGAGAATCGGGGATCAAAACCGAATGTCTCTCTGGTTTCACCAAAGTCTTCAATTTTTTGGCCGTTTTAGGCTTAGCTTTGTGAGTGTCCTTCCGTGTGATCGCGCCATTGCCATTGATGTTTTGTTTGACCTGCGGATCAGCTGATGTGCGTGCTTGTGCAACCATCCCTAGCCAGCCCGGTATGCGCCCCACAAAGACTGTGACGGGCTCGAAGACTGGGCGTTCAGACTTATTAAACAATGCTGCGCGCATCTGATCGTCATTGGCGGCGAAAGGTACGGCATTTTCATTATTGGTTCCTTGGTGCGTCTCGGCACCAAAATCCTCTTGGGCATATTGCTTGCGGTTTTTACCGCAGACGTCGGCGCGTAGATTTGGTGGGTCACCAGGAACGTTCTTCAGATCTTTCACAACACGACCTGTCCCGGGCGCGCTAAATCCTGCATCAAGTAAGCTCGCCGCTTTAAGTGTTCGAAGTTTTGCATTGGGATAACCAAGAACAACTGTAATGAGACGACGATCATTGCGCTGCGCGCTAGCCACAACATTGAACCCAGCTGGACAGGTAAAGCCTGTCTTCATGCCGTCAGCTCCAGGATAGCGACCAATTAAGCCGTTATGTGTAGGAATAATCGTTGTGCCTAGCTGAAGTGCGCCGATGCTATAAAGACCAGAGTATGCTGGAAATTCTTTGTACAAAGCCTGTGCAATGATAGCGAGATCTCTAGCCGAACTCACATGATGTGGATCGTGCAGGCCGTTAGGATTGACGAAGTGAGAATTCGTCATTCCCAGCCGAGCTGCAGTTGCATTCATTTCTTGCGCAAAGTCTTCGACTGATCCCGATATGCCCTCTGCAATCATTATTGCAATGTCGTTGGCAGATTTCACCATCAACATTTTAAGGGCGTTATCGAGCGTGACTTCTGTGCCTGGGTTAAATGCCATCTTGGAGGGAGGCATGCGTGCTGCACGAGCAGACATTACAAAAGGTGTGTCAAGCGTAACCCGCCCCTGCTTGATTGCTGTAAATGCAACATAGGCTGTCATAAGTTTTGTGAGAGACGCCGGATACCATGGCCGAGTTGAGCCCTCATCAAACAGAACTTCTCCGGAATTGGCGTCAATTACAAGCGACGGATTTGCCGCCAAAGCACTTGAGCCTATCATCCCAAAAAACAACGATAAAAAAATTGAAAAGCGAACCTTCATAGAGCAGCCCTAAGTGTAAATGTTGAGCTCAACGAGTCCCCTTAAGAACCCTGACGCATAGTCGATGGATCCTTAGTAAAAATTTGGGGACTTTTTCATGACATAATATTTAATCATGACCCTGCTTCATCCGGAGCGCGGACCGAAATAGCAAGCGCATGAATGCCATCCTTTAGTTCCTGAGCAAGCAGATTGTTCACCATCCGATGCCTCTCAATTCGCCCCTTGCCAGAGAATGCTGCTGATATCATCTTTATGGAGAAATGTGTTTCCCCTTTTCCATCCGGATTGCCACTATGGCCGGCATGATGATGTGAGTCGTCCGTTACTTCGAGCTGAGCTGGGCTAAACGCAGCCGTCAGCTTGGTTATTATTTGATCCTTAACACTCATAGTTGAGGCTCCCCAAAAGACTACTCATGACATGTTCGCGCGTTGGATTCGAGTAAACTATATAAACGCACCGTCCGATCTTGTCGGGCCTCCACCTTGAGCTTAAACTCTGACCATGAATCTCAATTCCTCGCTTTTTGACCGCATACGCGTGAAAGCCAAAGCTAAGCCTCAGGTAACCCGCCAACAGATTGGTTGTGACCATCCCGGCTGCGCAAATCTGGGCGAATTCCGAGCGCCTATGGGCCGTTTGCGGGAAGGGCAGTACTTCACTTTCTGCCTTGAGCATGTCCGTGAGTATAATTCGTCATATAATTATTTTAATGGCATGAGCGACAATGACGTCGCGCTCTATCAAAAAGACGCAATAATTGGGCACAGGCCGACCTGGAGCATGGGGGTCAATCGATCCGCTCGCGGTTTTCGGGAAGATGGGACAGATGCGCCAGGCACGTCCGATCCACTCGGTATGTTCCGTGGGCGCGTCCGAGATCCATCAAGCGAACGGCCAAGCCGCCCTCGTTATGGCTTGGCAGCTATGAAGGCCCTGGCAACACTTGATCTTGACGATTCTGCAGATGCCGAAGGAATAAAAGCACGCTATAAGGAATTGGTGAAGCGGCTACACCCCGATGCGAATGGGGGTGATCGTTCATTTGAAGATAAATTGCGCGAGATTATTCAAGCCTATAATTATCTTAAATCTGCCAAGCTGGCCTGAGACCCGCCCTCTCCGGTAAGCTGTTGCTGAAGCTGGTTGATTCCAGCACTGCTTTGGCGGGATGGTCCCGGGCGGATCCATTTTTTCTTGTTTGCAAGGGCAAACAGGCACGGAGGAATGATGCAAACGGCAGCAAAAGCCAAGACGTCTGGTTTGCCTGACATGAAAGTCTCAGTCCGCAAGGTCTTTGGTTTCGACTCAGACATGGAAGTCCTAGGATTTTCCACCCCCGAGGAACATGTACCTGATCTTGATCCGGATTATTTGTTCGATCGTGACACCACTTTAGCCATTCTAGCTGGCTTCGCGCGAAATCGCCGCGTGATGGTCACCGGTTATCATGGAACTGGTAAGTCGACGCATATTGAACAGGTCGCAGCACGGCTGAATTGGCCATGTGTCCGCATCAACCTAGACAGCCATGTGTCGCGTATTGATCTTGTCGGTAAAGATGCGATCGTTCTGAAAGACGGAAAGCAAATCACGGAATTCCGTGATGGCATCCTGCCTTGGGCTCTGCAGAACAACATCGCTCTCTGTTTCGATGAATATGATGCAGGTCGTCCAGATGTGATGTTCGTTATTCAGCGCGTGCTGGAAATTTCCGGCCGGCTGACATTGCTCGACCAAAACCGTGTCATTCGCCCTCACCCTTCCTTCCGTTTGTTTGCAACGGCAAATACAGTTGGTTTGGGTGATACGTCCGGCCTCTATCATGGCACTCAACAGATCAACCAAGGCCAAATGGATCGTTGGTCCATCGTGGCGACCTTGAATTATCTGCCCCATGATAAGGAAGTAGATATCGTTCAAGCAAAGGCGCCCCATTACAAGTCGAAGGAAGGCCGCGACATCGTCAACAAGATGGTGCGCGTTGCTGATCTCACTCGTAATGCTTTCATGGCAGGTGATTTATCAACCGTCATGTCGCCTCGTACGGTAATTACATGGTCTGAAAATGCTGACATTTTCAAAGACATTGGCTTTGCGTTCCGACTGACATTCCTGAACAAGTGTGATGAGCTCGAGCGTCCATTGGTCGCCGAATTCTATCAGCGCTGCTTTGGACAGGAATTGCCAGAGAGCATCGTAAACGTCGCGCTATCGTGAGATAATGACAAACAATCGCAAGCCAACTGGCAAGGTCGATGCGCCGCAAGAGCCCTTCAAAAGGGCTGTTGCGGGCTGCATGCGCGCTATGTCGGGTCAACATGATCTTGAAGTCACTTATGCCGCCGAAAAGCCGTCTCTAATCGGAACCGGTGAAGGTGCAAAAGCTCGTTTGCCTGAGCCCGCTCGCAAGCTCAATGCACACGAGGCAGCGATTGTGAGAGGCCACGGCGATGCCATGGCTCTTCGTTTGGCTTGTCACAATAATAATGTTCACCGCAAACTCACCCCCAAGGGGCAGGAGGCGCGGGCCGTCTTCGATGCCGTCGAACAGGCTCGCGTGGAGGCCATTGGCTCGCGCCGAATGGTTGGTGTTGCCAATAACCTCAGTGCGATGTTGGATGATCGCTACCATCGTGGCAATTATTCAGAGGTTACAGAGCGGGCTGATGCTCCACTACAAGACGCTGTCGCCATGATCGTGCGTGAGCGGTTGACAGGTCTTGCACCGCCAAAGGCGGCTCAACGCATTGTTGAAGTTTGGCGCCCTATTATTGAAAGCCGTGCGCGCGACGAACTTGATAAGTTGTCTGAATCTATCGAAGATCAGCGTGCTTTCGGTAAAGCCATTCATAAGCTTTTGACCAATCTCGACATGATGGAAGAGGATGCTCTTGATCATGACGACACGGGCGATGATGACGGCGACGACAAGCCCAATGACAAGCAAGAAGATTCACAAAGCGAAGGCGAGCAGGACGATCAGGGCCAATCTGTTGAGATGGAGAAATCCGATTCGGCGACTGATGACGATCTTGAGGACGGAACAGCCGAAGACGCTGACGCGCCAGCTGGAGAATTCCCTGAGGACGGTGAAGAAGGCGACAGCGACGATACGGCTGAAAGCCGACGCCCGCCTAATACATTCAGTCAGGAATCACGCGGACTCGATTACAAAGCCTACACAACAAAATTTGATGAGATGGTGCTGGCAGAAGAGCTGTGCGATGCAGAAGAGCTAGAGCGTCTGCGTGCCTATCTTGATAAGCAACTCCAAAATATGTCGAGCATTGTGGCGCGTCTTGCCAACCGTTTACAGCGGCGCTTGATGGCGCAGCAAAACCGCTCTTGGGATTTTGATCTCGAAGAGGGAATGCTTGATCCTGCTCGTTTGGTGCGCGTCATTATCGACCCCCAGCAAGCATTGTCATTCAAACGCGAAAAGGACACCGACTTCCGCGATACAGTTGTTACCCTCGTGCTCGACAATTCTGGCTCAATGCGCGGCCGTCCAATTACGGTGGCGGCAACATGCGCGGATATTCTTGCGCGCACACTTGAGCGTTGCGGTGTGAAGGTGGAAATTCTAGGTTTCACGACGCGCGCTTGGAAGGGTGGCCAGTCACGAGAGGCATGGTTGCAGGCTGGAAAGCCAGCTAATCCTGGTCGCCTTAATGACCTCAGACATATTGTCTACAAATCTGCAGATGCCCCATGGCGTCGTGCGAGACGTAATCTCGGTCTGATGATGCGAGAAGGTCTTCTTAAAGAGAATATTGATGGAGAGGCATTGGACTGGGCGCACAAGCGTTTGCTGGGACGTTCGGAACAAAGACGCATCCTGATGATGATTTCAGACGGGGCGCCTGTGGATGACTCAACCCTCTCAGTTAATCCTGGCAATTACTTAGAACGCCATCTGCGCAATGTGATTGATGAGATTGAAAACCGCTCACCGGTTGAATTAATTGCGATTGGCATCGGGCATGACGTCACCCGCTATTACAAGCGAGCTGTTACCATTGTCGATGCAGAGGAACTTGGCGGGGCTATGACTGAAAAGCTTGCAGAGCTTTTCAGCGAGAAAGCTGTCGCAACCATCAAGGCGCCGGTGCGCGCAAAGCCTCAGAAGAAGCAATCGGTCTCAGCCTAAGAGCAAGACACCCATTACAGAAAAAGCTCATGACAAACAAAAAAAGCGGCCGAAACATCGGCCGCTTTTTTATTGAACAGAAAGGCTAATTAAGCCGTTGCTGTCAGCTTCTTCTCAACTTCGCGCTTGAATGCCAAAGCATTAGGCGAAAGCTCAGCGTCACGTGCCTTCAACAAAAACGCATCAAGGCCGCCGCGATGTTCAACGGTCCGAAGTGATGCAGCAGCAACGCGCAAACGGATCGAACGCTGAAGCGCTTCAGATGCCAGTGTGACATTGCAGAGGTTTGGCAAAAACCGCGTGCGTGTCTTGTGGTTAGAATGACTAACCAGATTTCCAGATTGGACAGCTTTGCCTGTCAGCTCGCAACGGCGGGACATGACACGTTCCTTTCGAATTGTTCACAGGAGTCGCTCAGAAGGAGCGTTCCATATCAAATTAACTTGGTCTCCCGGACAAAGGGAAATCTCACAACGCTCGGAAAACCGAATGAGAGGAAACTTCTGACCTTTTCTCGCCCGAGAATGGTCGAGTGGCTATAGTCGAGGATAGGCCAAGCGTCAAGCAAGGATCACATTCTTTAGAGTTTTAGGGCATAAGCAAGGGCGCTCTAGGGCCAAATACCAAAAATGTGATTGGCTAACACCTCGGCAGACAGGCATACCTTGACTTGCAGGTTTCTAGACTATTTCACCATCAAAGGGTCGGATTCGCGTTTGACTATGTGTCTGCTCTTAGTTGTCTGGTAGAAAAATGCCTCATCGCTTGAATCTTTCTCGTAATTTATTTGGTCCCCTGTGTGCGCTCGGGTTCCTGACAAGCTTGGCTCAGCCTGCTCTGTCGGCTGATCGAATAGAAGCACGCTATGCCATTCGCCTCCTAGGACTGCCTCTGGGCTCAGCAAGCGTGTCAGGCGCCTTTGACCCAACCGGGTATAGGATAGAGGCGTCTGCGCGGCTCACAGGCCTGGCGGCCGTTGTATCCAAGGCTAGAGGCGTGGCTACCGCCTCGGGTGACCTGTCCCACGACAAGGTTCTGCCCATTTCCTATGCCACCACGTCTGCAAATGCCCAGATGACAAGAACCGTGCGCATCGGAATGGCAGCCGGCAATGTGAAAGGCGTGGATATCTCGCCACCTTTCGATGACCTTCCCGGCCGTATACCTTTGACCGATGAGCATAAGAAATCCGTATTAGACCCGGTCAGCGCGCTGCTTATGCCGATCCGGAATGGTACTGGCACAGTCGGGCCTGCGACCTGTGACCGAACGATTCCCGTTTATGACGGATGGACCCGCTTCAATATAACCTTGAGCTATGTTGGCACACGTGAAGTCGTGGCAAAGGGCTTTACCGGACCAGTGGCCGTGTGTGCCGCTCGCTATATCCCCATCGCAGGTCACAGACCGGAACGGGAATCGACCAAATTCATGGCCAATAATAAAAACATTGAGGTCTGGCTGGCACCCGTCAGCAATGGCGTCACAATTCCTTACCGAATCTCGGTTGCTACGATGGTTGGAACGACAGTGATTGAAGCAGTTGAATTTGAGACCTCTCGCGATACCCGGTCCGTGCGCGCTGACCGATGACACCCGCTGTATCATTATGGATCAAAAATCTTAATGTTCGGATCAGGATGCAGAGTCCGTCAGGTCCACCTGCTAGTGGATTAGTGTCCAAGACCAGATAACTCAGCTAGATCTAGCGTGAACAAAAACAAAACATACGCTTTCCTCTGATTCGTAGCTTCTCTGTTCCCTGTTCAGTTCAAAAGTTAACGCTACCCTGTCCTCTCATCTATAAAAAAAACTAATGTGCCATTGACTTAGGCCTCTTGCAGAGTCCTCAGTGGTTCATGGCAAAAGAACAACATTCGAGTGAGGCAAAACACTCAAAACACAAAATCTAGTGGCTGATACCTAACTTGAACGATATTTAGCCGTGAACAAATCCAGACTCTGGCCGTGTCAGCGATTCGGGCGCGATTCGTTCTTATCCCGTTCGAAATATTAAGAAGGACGCATTTTCTCGTGTCATTGTGATACAGATTGCGTCTGCCCCGCCTCACAAAATCTAGTTGAGCGATGAACATTCCTTTCAACACAAGCGCATCAGACGAACGCGACAAAGCGCGTCGGATTACGGCTGTGCTCGGACCAACAAATACAGGCAAAACACATTTTGCCATTGAGCGGATGCTTGAACATCCAACAGGTGTGATCGGTCTCCCGCTTCGATTGCTCGCACGCGAGGTCTACAATCGCGTCGTTGAAAAAATTGGCGCCTCTCATGTTGCCCTCATCACCGGTGAAGAGAAAATAAAACCAAAGAATGCGCGCTACTGGGTATCGACGGTAGAAGCGATGCCGCGCGACCTGAATGTCTCATTCGTCGCAGTTGATGAAATACAACTCGCTGCAAATCTTGATCGTGGACATGTCTTTACAGACAGATTGCTTAATCATCGCGGTCGTGACGAGACGCTACTGATAGGCGCCGAGACCATTCGCCCAGCGCTCGAAAATCTTTTGCCTGGCATCAATATAGCCACTCGTCCACGGCTATCTCAGCTGACCTTTGCAGGCGAACGCAAAATTTCCAGTCTTCCAAGACGCAGTGCCATCGTCGCGTTTTCAGCTGAGGAAGTCTACGCAATTGCCGAATGGGTCAGACGCCAGCGGGGCGGAGCAGCTGTCGTTTTAGGAGCCTTATCGCCGCGAACCCGCAATGCACAGGTCGAGCTTTTTCAGCAAGGCGAAGTTGATTACATTATTGCAACCGATGCAATTGGGATGGGGCTGAACCTCGACGTTGATCACATTGCTTTTGCGGCTGACCGTAAATTCGACGGATGGCAACATAGACGACTAACACCAGCAGAATTTGGGCAGATAGCCGGTCGAGCTGGGCGCCACCTTCGAGACGGAACATTTGGCACAACCGGACGCTGTGCGCCATTCGATCAAGAGCTCGTTGGCGTTTTAGAACAGCATCGATTTGATCCAGTAGGCCTTCTTCAATGGCGAAATTCGGATCTTGATTTTAGGTCGATAGCTGCTCTTCAAGCATCATTGGACGTCCTACCGGATCGCGCTGGATTAACGCGCGCTCCCCTTTCGGAAGACATCCTTGTTTTAGAAATAGCCTCACGAGACACTGAAGTTCAGAAGCAAACAAAAACGAGGGCCGATGTCCAGCGATTGTGGGATGTTTGCCAAGTTCCCGATTACAGGAAGCTCTCACCGGCAGCCCACGCAGAACTTGTTTTGACTCTGTATCAATTCACAGTCAGAAATGGGCGGGTGCCTGATGATTGGTTTGCACGCCAGCTTGCCGGATTTGATCGCGTCGATGGCGATATAGACACGCTGGCAGCTCGCATATCTCAGGTAAGGACTTGGAATTTTATCGCCAATCGCCCTGATTGGCTTAAAGATCCTGAGCATTGGCAGGGCGTCACGCGTCAGGTAGAGGACAATCTGTCGGATGCTCTGCACGAACGACTTGCCCAACGATTTGTTGACCGCAGGACTAGCGTGCTGATGCGGCGCTTAAGAGAGAACGCAATGTTAGAAGCTGAAATTACGACTGCCGGCGATGTTATGGTCGAGGGCCAGCACATTGGGACCTTGCAAGGGTTTCGCTTTACCGCGGATCCACAGGCGCAAGGGGAAGCCGCTAAAACTCTCAATGCGGCAGCGCAGAAGGCACTAGCCAGCGAAATTGAAGGCCGCGCGACACGGGTTCATGAAGCCGTTGACGACGCTTTTGTTCTGTCCAATGACGGGACTATCCGTTGGCTTGGCGAGGCAGTGGGCAAAATTAGCTCGGGAGATCATATACTTACGCCGCGCGTGCGGGTTCTTGCCGACGAGCAATTGACGGGCTCTGCGCTGGAAATGGCGCAAAGACGCCTCGATTTGTGGATGGAACAGCATGTTCGGAAGCTCTTGGGAGCCTTGACTGAACTTGAGGCTGGAAATGGCCTTGAGGGTCTAGCGCGTGGCATCGCCTTCCAGCTTGGAGAAGCACTGGGTGTTCTTGAGCGCTCAAAGGTAGCAGCCGACGTTAAGGTGCTGGATCAAGAAGCGCGCGCAGCTTTGCGTAAATTGGGCGTCCGATTTGGTGCATTTCATCTTTATGTCCCCCAACTCCTCAAGCCTGCTCCAAGATCGTTGGCAGCTCAGCTTTGGGCGCTGAAGCATGGCGGGATCGAGGATGTCAGGGGGCTTGATGAAGTCCCGCATCTGGCAGCTTCGGGGCGAACTTCGTTTGCAACGGATAAAGACGTTCCAAAAGGGCTCTACCTAGCAGCTGGCTTCCGTGTCTGCGGTGATCGCTGTGTTCGTGTAGATATTCTTGAGCGATTAGCGGATCTTATCCGGCCGGCAATCGCTTATCGGCCGGGCATTACACCAGGAGATGCTCCTGTAGGTGCCGCCGATGGCGACGCTTTTGTCGTCACAGTTGCGATGACATCTCTCACCGGATGTTCCGGAGAGGCCTTTGCTGCAATTTTGCGCTCATTGGGCTATGTCTCTGAAATGAAAGCTGGACCGGCCATAACGGCGACTTTGGTTGCTGCAGCGTCGATGACACCAATTGATCAGGCTGAGGCCACGGCCCTTGCTGTTGAGACGACAGCAGAAGCCGCTGTAGTTAAAGCGCCAGAGCCTGAGCCGACGGAAATAACTGAAGCTAAACAATTAGTTGAGGCAACTGAGCCAGTGATGATTGAAGTGTGGAAGCCCGGCCGGGCTCCACAGCGGCACCATCGTCCTGCACAAGATCATCGGCGCGATCAACCATCCCAGAAGCGCCCTGATCGGCCCAAGGCAGCTGCTGGGGAAGTAGCTCCTTCGGAACATGCTCGGAAACCTAAGTCTTTTGAGGGACATATTCCTCGTGAAGGACGGCGCGATGGACGCCCCGCTGGTCGGCCTGGACAGGGTCGTCCAGACCGCGAACCGCGTCGCAATGACCGGACCTTTGCAACAACGGAAAAACCCCGTGATCGCAAGCCCGATCCGCTATCCCCCTTTGCCAAGCTCATGGCCCTTAAGACCGAATTGGAAAATAAGGGCAAAAAAGACTAGGGCAAATGTGATTGCCACACGCACGGACACTAACCGAAGTTGATTGTGCAAGTGCAAATACCAGCCAGCGTCTGGACAAATGGCTTTGGTTTGCACGGCTTAGCAAAACGCG
>CAIUDK010000115.1 GCA_903897875.1 uncultured Hyphomicrobiales bacterium | reverse complement strand
GTGCGCGAGGCTTTGGAAGGCCAGTTTCATGTCTTTGAGAAGATGACGTTCTCCTGCATGAAGAATGACGAATTGTCAGCGCGCATTGCCGATATGGCCGTGGAGCAACGACGCATGCAGGTGGTGATTTGTGGTTTGGAATCGCATGTCTGCGTGCTGCAAAGTGCGCTGGAATGTGCGGCTGCAGGTTATGATGTGGCCGTTGTGGCTGATGCTGTGTCATCGCGCGATGAGCGCTCAAAAGAGACGGCGCTGCGCCGCCTCGTTCAAGCTGGCGTCACCGTCGTGACCAGCGAAATGGCCATTTTTGAATGGCTCGGCAAAGCTGGCACCGACGATTTCAAAGCTCTGGCCCCATTGTTCAAATAGGGCTGCTGCTTATGATTTTTTGCCTTCGCGCTCATCGATGAAGGTTTTGAGCTCGGTGATCGATGAGAAGCGATAAACGCCGACGCCGGTGTCAGCCTCAATCGAACCATCCGCATAGAGGGCATAGCGTGTGCCATTGGCCTCGTAGCGGCCCACAACAGCGCCATCACCTTCAGCTTCTGGCTCTTGCGGCGTTGACGTTGCCGACGGCGGGAAGGGTGACTGAATGGGAGGTGCTGCGGGCGCCTTTGCATCCGGAAAGCGAGGCTCGCTATGGGCTGGCTCAAGCACAGAGTGGAGCCAATCTTCAGACGTGCCCGGAAGACGGCCCGTGTCGGCGGATGGTGAATAGCCGGGTGGGAAGGGAGGCAACTGGGCACGGTCGCCGGCGTTGCCTTCCAGCTTCGCGCTCGTGGCGTCGCGGCGGAAAAGATCGGTCGCCTTGAGGCGTGCCGTCTTTGTTGCTGGCCGATCAACCGGCCGCTCAGGCACGATGGGCTCTGGCGCACTAGGGATTGGCCGTTCCATCTTCTCGCGCTTCCAAGGCATGCGTCGCGGCGTGGCCTCCAAGACCGGCTCGTCCACCACAGGCGCTTCAAAGGGAAACTCGGCTTTAACCGGCTCAACAATTGCGGGCTCGGCAAACTTGGCAGCAGGAGCGGCTGCGAAGGGAGCTTCGGCAGGCACTTGGTTAGGCATTTGGGCAGACTCTTGGGCAGATTCTTGGGCAGGCTGCTGGAGGCTGACCACAGCCGAGATTTCGAGCTGCCGGAGAATGGAGCCCAGTGCCAAGGTGATGACGCCAGCGGCAAAAGCAGTTGTGCCAGCAATGACTTGGGTCCAGCCGCGCTCGATTTGGATGATGTCCCACCCGCCGATCACGGAAATGGCACCCCCCAACATCAGGGCTGCAGACAGGATAAAGACCAACGCTCTCATTTTATATTCCCTGACCACTGCGGCCGCCTTGCCAAGCTCTTTCGACTATTTACCATAAGAAATAGCGAAATAGGACCCCGGGAGCAAATCGCCAGCAAACGTGGCGGTTGCCGATTGCACACATCCTCCTTAAGTAAAGGGCCTGAGACTTTTTTGCAGAAGAGGACCCGCCCATGACTTTTACCCTTCCAGCCCTTCCATATTCCTACGACGCCCTTCAGCCTTACATGTCGAAGGAGACGCTCGAATATCATCACGACAAGCATCACCAAGCCTATGTGACCAACGGCAACAATTTGCTCAAGGGCACTGAATGGGAAGGCAAGTCGCTTGAAGACATCGTGAAGGGCTCGTTCGGCAAGAACGCCGGCCTCTTCAACAATGCCGGTCAGCATTACAACCACATGCACTTCTGGAATTGGATGAAGCCAAATGGCGGCGGCGCTATTCCTGGCAAGCTCGAAAAGGCCATCGTGTCGAGCCTCGGCTCAGTCGAGAAGATGAAGGAAGACTTCATTCAGGCTGGCGTAACACAGTTTGGTTCCGGCTGGTGCTGGTTGGCCGTGCAGGATGGCAAGGTCATCATCACCAAGACTGCCAATGGCGAGAGCCCGTTGGTACATGGCGCAACGCCAATCTTGGGCTGCGATGTTTGGGAACATTCCTACTACATCGACTACCGCAACCGTCGCCCTGACTACGTAAAGGCCTTCATCGAAAACATGGTGAACTGGTCATACGTAGAAGAAATGTTTGAAGCTGCGACTAAGTAATCTCTTGATGCGGCGGGGTGAAAACTCCGCCGCACTAAGCCTTAAACTTCAAGCAGGCATTGGCTTTTTGCAATGTTTGCGTAAAGCGGTCTGAGAGCAAAAAGGCGAGTTCTTTCTCGCGTGAGCCCAGCACCGGATCCAATGACGCCAGTTCTGCATCGACATGGCCCGGGTGACACATCACCAGATGATTGGGGCCAAGAGCGATGAGCGCTTTGGAAAATTCAGCGCCATAATCAGCGCTCTCATCGAAAGCCGAAAATCCTGAAAATCCGATGTTGGTGGTAAAGCCCATGGCGGCCGCATCGCGCGCAAAACCATAGGCGAAGAAGGTTACAGCAGCGGCTTTGATAAGCTGATGATGGCGCGCCAAAATCCGCAAAGGCGTATCCGAGCTATCGCGCAACCAGACGCGCCCAGCATAGCCGCGCCGCGCCATCTCTTGCAGCAGCCAGAGGCGAATGTTGGGAAGCACCTGCACATGCTGATGGCCATCGACAAAATCAGGCGCGCGGCCCATGGCCTGTTCAAACGCATCGAACTGGCGCGCGATCTCGGCGCGAATCTCAACTTCCGGCAAAGTGCCAGCGCGGGCGGCGCGGATGACGGCCCCCACAGCGGGCAGGCCATTGGGCGCAAAAATCGGCATAGCGCCAAGCGGCGTGCCAAGGGTCAAATTGAGGTGCAGGCCAATCTCGGCATAGCCCGCCACGGGCGCAAAAGCCGCTGCAGCCGCTGCCCAACCGGGGCGCGTGGTGATTGCGCTGGTAGCCGTCAAACGCCGAGCGCTCAGGGCTTCCAGAATACCCGCCGTGACGGCTGGAGAAACGCCATAATCATCGGCACATAGTTTGAAGGGTGTCAGACTCACAAGAACCTCGCGTTTGGAGTGTTAGCTGTAGAGCAAAATTGAGCGCAATGCAGCAGGTCTGCCCACAAAACCGGGTTCCACTTTTCGCGCACATGCTCTAGGCATGGGGGCAGAGGAGCAACAGATGTCGTCACACCCAAGCCAGAAATCTGCGGACTGGGGCGCAAAGCCCGAAATGTCACCAGAACTGTCCATCGTCGTGCCCGTCTTTAATGAGGCGGAAAACCTGCGCCCGCTGATGGCGCGGCTGGAGCCCGTCTTGGAGCGTTGCGTATCCTCGTATGAAATCGTCTTCGTGGATGATGGCTCAAGCGACGCCACACTGGCGACATTGCGCGACCTCAACGCATCCGATCAGCGCATTCGCGCCGTCTCCTTCAGCCGCAACTTTGGCAAAGAGATCGCCATCGCCGCCGGGCTCGATCATGCCAATGGCGCGGGCGTGGTGATTATGGATGCCGATTTGCAGCACCCACCCGAAGTCATTGAAACCTTCGTCAAACTTTGGCGCGAGGGCTATAAGAATGTTTACGGCACGCGCATTGATCGCAATGGCGATAGCCCTTTGCATCGTTCGCTCGCCAAACGCTTTTATTGGATGTTCGAACAATTTGGTGAAACAGGTCTGCCTCCGGGCGCTGGTGATTTTCGTCTGCTTGATCGCCAGGCCGTTCTTGCGCTGCGCAGCATGGGTGAGCGCGCGCGCTTTTCCAAAGGCCTTTATGCGTGGATCGGTTTTGCGTCGATTGGAGTACCATTCCAAGTGGCCGAGCGCGCCTTTGGCGTTTCCAAATTTAACTATGGCAAGCTCACACGCTTTGCCCTCGATGGGCTGATGTCGTTCTCGACATTGCCGCTCAAAGTGTGGACCTATATTGGCCTGCTCGTGTCGGGAACCTCGTTGGGCATGGCGCTCTATTATATGATGCGCACAATGGTGTTGGGTGTGGATGTGCCCGGCTATGCATCCTTGATCGTGTCAGTGATGTTTTTGGGCGGCATTCAGCTGTTGTCGCTGGGCGTGTTGGGCGAATATATCGGGCGCATTTTTGCGGAAGTGAAACGCCGTCCGCTTTATCTGGTGGCTGAACATATTGGCGCGCAAGACGCGACGCCAGTGGCCGTGCCCTTTGTGCCTATGAGCGCACCACTCAAGTGAGCGACACGAGTCCCAACATGTATCGCAGCCTGTTATCAGTCGGTGGATTTACGCTGCTGTCACGCGTCACAGGCTTTTTCCGCGATGTGATGCTCGGGGCTATTTTGGGTGCCGGTCTATTGGCCGATGCGTTTTATGTGGCGTTTCGTCTGCCCAATCATTTCCGCGCCATCTTTGGCGAGGGTGCGTTTAATGCGGCCTATGTGCCATCCTATGCGCGCGTGTTGGAGCAAGAAGGGCCAGACTTTGCGCGCCGCTTTGCTGATCAGATTCTCACACTTTTGTTGATCTCGCAGATTGTTCTGCTGGTTGGCGCTTTCCTCTTTATGCCGGCGCTGGTGTCATTGTTGGCGCCGGGCTTTGATGCCGATCCGGAAAAATTCACGATTGCGGTCAGCCTCACGCGCATCACCTTCCCCTATCTGTTGTGCATGACTTTGGTCACGCTGCATTCGGGCACACTGAACGCGCAGCGCAAATTTGCCATCGCCGCCTTTGCGCCTGTGCTGCTCAATGTTGTGATGATTGTCACGCTAGCTTTGGCGTTTGTGTTTCCTGATGCAGCTGTTGCAGCCGCTGTGGGTGTGTTGGTGTCGGGCGTTGCGCAATTGCTGCTGGTGATGGTGGCAGCCTCACGCGCCAACATTTTGGCCAAACCAACGCGTGTTGATTTTACGGCTGATGTGAAGCGCTTTTTCGTCACGCTGGGGCCTGCCGTGATTGGCTCGGCCGGTGTGCAGATCGCGATGTTTGCCGATACAATCATCGCGTCTTTGTTGCCTACGGGCAGCGTGTCAGCCATTTATTATGCGGATCGTTTGTATCAATTGCCCATCGGTGTGATTGGCATTGCAGCTGGCACAGTCTTGTTGCCAGAAATGGCGCGCCGCTTTGCCGCTGGTGAGACGACTGCAGCCTATCATGCGCAAAACCGCACCATGGCGCTCACGCTCATGTTGTCCGCGCCGTTTGTGGTGGCGTTTTTGACGCTGTCTGATTTGATGATGCGCGCCGTGTTTTTGCGCGGTGAGTTTACGGTGGAGGCTGCGGCGACCTCTGCTGCTGTTTTGTCGGCCTATGGCATTGGTCTGTTCGCGGTGGTGCTCATTCGCTCGGCGATTGCCAGCTTTCAGTCGCAGGGCGATACGCGCACGCCGATGATTGTGTCGCTGATTGCAGTGGCCGCCAATGTCGCGCTCAAGCTCGCCTTGTATAAGCCCTATGGCGCAGCAGGTTTGGCTTTTGCCACGGCGCTGGGCGCGTGGTTGAATTTTGGCCTACTGGCATTCTTGGCTTTGCGTGGCGGCAGCATGAAGCTTGATGGAACGCTTGCGCGCGTCAGTGCGTCGGTGGTGGTCGCAAGCGCGGTGCTGGCTGGTTTTGCGCTACTGGCCGATGCGCCGATGCGCCAAATTGTCTTGCGCTTTGGTCGCTTTACCGATGAGCTTCACTTGGTCGCCATGGGGCTGTGTGGCGCAGCGCTCTATGGCGCGGTGTTGTTGCTTGGCCTGCGTCTTTTGGGCGTGCGCCTGCGCGCTGTGAAGGTACGAGTGTCGCAGGTATAGCTAGGCTCAAAGTCGGTCGCTTAGCCACCATTGTCATCCCGGACAAGCGCAGCGCAGATCCGGGATCCAGAAGTTGCACGACCGCTTTTGGTTATTTTTGAAACATGACCGCGCTGCAGAAGTCTGGATCCCGGATCAAGTCCGGGATGACAATTGAGGTTCGCCGTGAGGATAATGTGGGTTTGCCGTTGGCCAAACTCACCCCTGCGCGCGTAGCACTGCCATTGTCGCGTCATAAGCCAGCTTGGCTCGCTCCGTCGCTGACAGATGCGCCGTGCGCGCACTAGGGGCTTCGACGCTGATGCCTGTGTGATCTGGCAGCACTGCGAGCAATTCATGTAGCCATAGCGCGCCTTCGCCGGGCAACATGCGGGCGGTGCGTGATTCCTGGCGCAGCTCATCGACGGTGCGGGGCTTGGGATCGAACGCGGGCGCGTCACAAAAATGCACAAGCTCAATCAACCATGGATCAATGCGGGCCAAATCTTTTGGGCTGCCGCCTGAGCGTGACAGATGCAGCGCATCAATCACAAGGGCTGCATTGCTGCGTTGGGCGCGCTCTAACAGGGCGAGTGCTCCGTTGAGGCTTTTGCAGGCGCTGTAGGGATTGAATTCGATCAGAGGTGTCAGGCCATAATCGGCGGCAGCGTCGCATAACATTGCAAAATTGGCGGTGCGACGGTCTTCATTATCGTCTTCAACGGGGCAGACAATAAAGCGCGCGCCGATTTTTGACGAGAAAGCGATAACCGGCATCAGGGCTGCAATGTTAAGATCGGGCGTGATGGGAAAAACGCCAATCTCCAAAACTTTCATCTTATGCTCGGCGAGTAGGGCGATAATCTCCGCCTCTGTCTCCTTATCGCCCACAACGCGGGCGTCCGTGGGCAGCAAGGGATTGAGCCGAAGGCCGACAGCCTCAAACCCCGCAGCAGCCGCAGCCCGGATTTGCCCGGCAGGACCAGCATCGAGAATGGTGAGGGCGGCAAGCGATAGCAGGGACATCGAATCTCCTTGAGCAATCTAAGCGTTTGAAAAGATTGCGATTGATAAGTCGATAGAGAAAATAATCCGTTTATAGGAAAATAGTCATTGACAGCGGGACGCTCTCAAGCTAAGGTTTGTGCATGCTCCCAAATTGGCTCTGAAACGGGCGGTTTTCTCTCCGCTCAGCTTCGGCTTTTGCGCAGCATAATCAATCTTATTTTTCCGCGAATAATTTCACCCCACACATTTGTGAGGCGGCATGACGGCACGCGACTTCACGCCCGAGCAATTGCTTGAGGCGCGGCAGCTTTATGAAGACGGCATTGTGCCAGTGGAAGCGGTGGCCGCCACTTTGGGCATGTCGAAACGCACACTCTACGACCACATTGGCCCATGGGGATGGACATCGCGCGCCAAACTGCGCCAAGCGCGCCGGGCACGCGCCGAAAACATAGCCCGCACCAAAGACGACCACGACGACACGCTGCCTGATCTTGCGCCCGATGTGGATGCGACAACTCTGGCGCGTCGGTTGGATGAAGTTGTGCGCCGTGAATTGGCCGGCGCTGAGACGCGATTGCGGCGCGGGCCGGTGGCCACAGCTGAGCGCAATGCGCGCGTGTTGAGTGCGCTGGTGAAAGCGCTGAGTGAACTGACACGCATGGAACGCCAAGAGAGGGATGCGCAGGCTGATGACCACGAGTCTCAAGACGACGCAAGCACTCCCAGCGACTTGGCCGAGCTGCGAACGGAATTGGCTAAACGACTTGAGGGATTGCGACGCGCCAGAAACGCTGGATCTCGTTAAGGGCCTCTCTGAAAAAACGTTGCACTCTCTTCTCAATCGTTGGGAGACGCGGGCGCGTGATGATCAATGGCCACCGCTTGAGGCGCAGGGCGCTGGGCCGTGGACGGTCTGGCTGATTATGGGCGGGCGCGGGGCTGGTAAAACACGCACGGGTGCAGAATGGGTGCGCGGTTTGGCGCTTGGCCTGCCGGGATTTTCTCATGCGCCAGTTGAGCGCATTGCGCTTGTGGGCGAAACCGCGGCCGATGTGCGCGATGTGATGATTGAGGGCGTGTCGGGTTTGCTGGCCATTCATGCACGCCATGAGCGGCCCAATTGGGAGCCCTCGCGGAGGCGCTTGCGCTGGCCCAATGGTGCCACAGCGCAGGTGTTCTCGGCAGAAGATCCTGACCAATTGCGCGGGCCGCAATTTGAATGCGCATGGCTCGATGAGCTGGCCAAATGGCGCTATGCGCAAGAGGCGTTTGATATGCTGCAATTTGGTTTGCGTCTGGGCAACCACCCGCGCCAGCTGATTACCACAACACCGCGCCCGGTGCCCTTGCTCAAACGTCTGTTGAAAGATCCGCGCACGGTGGTCACGCGCGCTTCAACCGACGCCAACAAGGACCATTTGCCAGCAGCGTTTTTTGACGAAATCGTTGGGCGCTATCGCGGCACTTTATTGGGCCGGCAAGAAATTGATGGCGATATGATTGAGGAGCGCCGAGACGCGCTCTGGACGCGCAGCATGTTGGAACGTGATCGCGTGAGTGACGCGCCGCCATTGCAGCGCATTGCGGTTGCGATTGATCCGCCAGCCTCATCGCATAAGCGCTCCGACGCCTGCGGCATTGTGGCCGCTGGTATTGATGCGGATGGGACCATTTATGTGCTGGCCGATGAAACTTTGGGAGCTGCGCGCCCCGCAGCCTGGGCGCAAGCCGCAGTGGCGCTGTATCATCGCTTGGAAGCCGATGCGCTTGTGGCGGAAGTGAACCAAGGCGGCGATATGGTGGCCGCCGTGATTGCAGAAGCAGACAGCGCAGTGCCCGTCATTCAAGTGCGCGCAACACGCGGCAAATATTTACGCGCCGCACCCGTAGCGCAATTGTACGAACAGGGCCGTGTGCATCATGCTGGAACATTTGCAGCATTAGAAGATGAAATGTGCGCCTTTGGGCCAGACGGTTTGAGCGGAAAAAGCCCCGACCGTGTGGATGCATTGGTTTGGGCCGTGACGCATTTGGCTTTGCAAACGAAGGTGAAGCCGAGGGTGCGGACTTTGTGAGGGGGGAAATATGACATCTCGACAGGACGCGTTCACGCGCGGATTTCTCTCCGGTCTTGCTGCGCCAGCCATCGTGCTAGCAGCCTTTATTGATCGGCCACGACAGCGCCGCAGTTCATCGCTTGAAGGCATATGGCGGGGCGTTGGGCATATCATAAGATCAGCGGCGGAACATTATCGTAATCAAATCTAAGTTGAGAGAGTGGGCGCGATGACACAGACAGTCACGCGCTATCCTTCAACGTCTTTACCAAGTGCTATTGATTTTGCCGCTTACGAAGACATCTGTCCGGGTGCAGCACGCGATATTTTGGATATGGCCAAACAGCATCAGACACATCTGCAAACGATGGAGCGGGCAGAATTTTGGAGTGAGATATTCGGGAAAAGCCTCGCGGTTCCCATATTGATCAGCTTCATCTCTGCCGTTGTGTATTTATCCGCGCATGATCACGAATGGGTGGCGGGAACATTGTTTACATCGGGCTCTGCGTTGATTGGGTCCGTTGCTTATTTCTTTGATCGTCAAAAGCAACCCGCACCAAAAGACAACAAAGAACAAAACCGTGCGCATCGCAAACGGCGCCGCTAACCTCACACCAACAGGACAAATCATGGCCTCTTTTTTCTCACGCCTTTTGGGCGGCGGGGCGGCTTCGCGCGCGCCGATGGCAGCCGATACAAAAACTTCGCGCGCAGCTGCTCTGCTTGCCATCCATTCAACAGGTC
>CAIUDK010000114.1 GCA_903897875.1 uncultured Hyphomicrobiales bacterium | reverse complement strand
CTGACGGCTGAACTTGTTCGTGCTTATTTGCGTGGCGAAAAGCCTGCAAAATAATAATAAGATTGGCCGGTGCGCTTTGTGCCGGTCAATCACCTCTACGCGAGATATTAAGCCTCGGACTGCAGGTGATCCCAAGTGATTAAAGGTGATCCCTCTTCACCCAAAACCAGCCATACATTGCAAGACCATGCGTTTGGGCAACAGGCCGGCCACGACCATGATGATGGCGACCATGACCACGATCATGATGATGTATTTCTCGATACGCAGTCGCGCGCGTTAGAATCTGTGTCGCTCTTGAGTATGGGCATTGATATTGGCACATCTAGCACGCAAATCATTTTCACACGGTTAGAAATGCGCGGCCCGGGCGAGCATCGCGCTCTGCTGCGGCAAGCGAAATCGCGCGAAACGCTTTTTATCTCGCCTGTATCACCAACACCATTCGGGCCAGACCATACGATTGATGAGACGCGGTTGTGGGCCATTCTCTCGAAGGCTTTTGCAGACGCAGGTCTGACACCTGATGATGTTGAGACAGGCGCGATCATTCTGACGGGCGAAGCTGCGCGGCGTGATAATGCGCAAATCATCACGTCAAGTCTTGCAGAAGAATGCGGCGAACTGTTGTGCGCGGCTGCTGGTCACCACATGGAGGCCATGCTCTGCGCCCATGGCTCGGGAAGCGTTGCTGCCTCAAGGATTGGCGGTGGTCGGCGTATCCTCAATATTGATATCGGTGGCGGCACAACTAAATTTTCTGTTGTCGACGATGGGGATATTGTGTGCACAGCTGCGATCAGCGGCGGTGGCCGATTGATCGTTGTAGATCGAGACAATCGCATCATTCGCCTTGAGCTGGCTGGGCAAAGCTTTGCACAGCGCGCGGGTTATGATTTGCATCTGGGGGATATTGCCACACCAGACATGATGCAGCGCATCGCTACACTGATCGCCAAGGACATTATCAAGGTGGCGATTTCGCCAGACGCATCTGAGCTTCAATCTGTTTATCTTACTGAACCATTGCGTGCTGCCGCGATGATCAATGTGGTTGGCGTGCAAGCGTCAGGTGGCGTCGCTGAATATATTTATGGACATGAGCAGCGCGACTTTTTTGATTTGTCGCGCTATCTCAGTCACGCTCTCGATCAATTTTCAGCGCTGCCTTGGACGTTGTTGGAGGCGGGGGAATGTATTCGCGCCACTGCGTTTGGCGCTTCGCAATTCAGCGTGCAGCTCAGTGGTCAAACACTTTACATTTCCTCACATGCTGCTGTTTTGCCAGTTCGTAATCTCCCAGTCATTCAACCAAAACTGGATCTCATGGGCCCGATGGTTGCACACGAGATCAGCGCTGCCATTCGCGCGCAACGTCACGCATTTGATTTTGATAGCCCTGCGCGCGCCTTTGCACTCGCGCTCCGCTGGAGGGGTGAGCCTGAGTATCAGCGTGTGTGTGAATTTGCGCGCGGCATTGCTGAAGGAATGTCAGATGTTATCGCTGCTCAGCATCCTTTGTATGTGATGCTTGAAGGCGATATTGCACTCACGCTTGGCCATATTTTGCGTGATGATCTACACATCAAGTGTGAGTTGCTTGTGATCGATGGCGTAGCGTTGCGCGATTTTGATTTTGTCGACATCGGTCGCATGCGTTTGCCGTCACAAACTGTTCCCGTGACAATCAAGTCATTGTTGTTTGGTGCAATGCAAAAGAATTGATTTATTCGCGCTCGATCTTCGTTCTCTAACAATAAAACAAGCTAATTTGTCTTGTTTGAGTAAAGATTTGTCTTGAATCGATCTGGTCAATTTTCCACTTCTCTGGCATAGCTGGTAACCTTGGAGTGTTGGTGAAAAATCCAACGCTCTAAGTGTGTCTGCAATTCGAGCCATTTTTGGATTGAATTGCAGGTCCTTCAGATAACAAAATGACCATCCTCGAATGTATGTCGGGACTTGGATCTAAGGGGTAGGAACTATGGCGGATTGGATTGACGCTTTATCGTCCGGTTTGTTCATCATTCTCGAGCCACATCGTATGGTGTTGCTCTGGGGCGGTGTTCTTTGTGGACTATCGCTCGGAATTTTGCCCGGCATTGGTGGTGTTGCTGGTACAGCTCTGTTGCTGCCTTTCACTTACAGCATGGATCCTGCAGCCGCGATGGCGCTGCTCTTGGGTCTGGCTGCCACAACAACTCACGGTGATCCTATCTCCGCAATCGTGTTGGGCGCTCCTGGTCATGCGGCATCTGCTGCAACGGCATTGGACGGCTATCCCATGACGAAGCGAGGGGAAGGTGCCCGAGCTCTTGGTGCTGCCTACATGTCCGCTCTGATGGGTGGTTTGTTTGGTGCGGCTCTCATGGCTGTGGCCTTGCCAATCGTTCGTCCTCTCATTCTCTTCATCGGATCGCCTGAGCTTTTGGCGTTGTCCGTGTTTGGTATTTCGATGGTTGCCGTGCTCTCGGGCAATGCACCATTGCGTGGTCTCACAGCAGCCTGCTTTGGTATGATGCTGGCGATGATCGGTTCAGATCCACAAACAGGTACACTCCGCTGGACGATGGACTCGCTCTATCTCTGGGAAGGTCTGCCACTTGTGCCACTCACCCTAGGCGTGTTCGCATTGCCTGAATTGTGTGATCTTCTTGTTGCCCGTACATCAGTTGTTGGCACAGGCAAGATTCAGAACAATTGGAAGGGCCTTTGGCAGGGAAGCGTCGATTGCTTCATCCATTGGTGGCTTGTGCTGCGTTGCTCATGGATTGGTTCCGTTATCGGCGCGATCCCAGGCATCAGCGCATCCGTGATCGACTGGATCTCATACGGCCACGCCATTAAGACTGAAAAGGGTGCTCAGCAAACCTTCGGTCATGGCGACGTGCGCGGCGTGATTGCAGCTGAAAGCGCGACCTGTTCGCGTGAAGGCGGTGCATTGATCCCAACCATCGTGTTCGGCGTACCGGGCAGTGCTGGTATGGCGATTTTGCTTGGCGCATTCTTGATGCACGGTCTGGTCCCAGGACCAGACATGCTGACCAAGAATCTGAGCATCACCTATTCCATGGTTTGGTCGATTGCGATCGCCAACATTTTGGGATCGGGCCTCTGCTATCTCTTCAGCAGCCAGTTCGCAAAGCTTGCAAGCCTTCGTTATTCGCTGATCCTGCCAGTCGTTCTGTGCATGGTCTACATCGGCGCATTTGAAGGCAAGCGTCAGTGGGGCGATCTCTACGCCTTGCTGTTCTTCGGCATCCTTGCTTGGGCCATGAAGCACTTCAAATGGCCACGTCCACCGTTGGTCCTTGGCTTCATTCTGGGCGCTGTGATTGAACGTTATATGTTCATTTCAATTCAGCGCTACGGCGTCACTTGGA
This sequence comes from uncultured Hyphomicrobiales bacterium, assembly GCA_903897875.1. GTDB lineage: Bacteria > Pseudomonadota > Alphaproteobacteria > Rhizobiales > Beijerinckiaceae > Terripilifer. The sequence continues at coordinate 737 of CAIUDK010000114.1, read as the reverse complement.
CAGGTCGTCCTGTTGTGATGGTTCTGTTTGGCGTCTCGCTTCTCAGTCTCTTGGGCCCATTCCTGAAGGATGTGAAGGCACATGGCGGCATCAAGGGGATGTTGTCGGATTATCATGCGCCTAAATATAATTGGTCGCAGGTGTTCCCATTGTTCCTGCTCATTCTGTTTAGCGGCATGATGTATCAGGCTGCTCAATGGAACTTCTATGCCAAGATCATTCCGGGCATCGTGGGCACAGGCGCTATCGTGTTCTGCACGCTCTCGTTGTTGAACGATGTGTTCAAGCAAGGAACGCATGCACAGCGTTCGCTTGAGCGCAAAGCCAAGGGTGAAGTTGAAGAAAAGATCCACATGGATATCGCCAGCACGGCAGGCCATCTGCCTGCGCAGACGATCATCTTGCGTGGCGCTATCTTCTTTGGTTGGATGATTGGCTTCTTGTGCTCAATGGCACTCATCGGCTTGATCCCAACGGTGCCAATCTTCATCATCGCCTTCATGCGTGTTGAAGCGTCAGAGCCATGGAAGATTACTCTGCCAATGGCGATCTTTATGACGCTCTTCATCTATTTCTTGTTCGATCAGCTGCTCACGATTCCGTGGCCAGGATCTGTGCTTGGTGATTTCTTCCCGATCGTGAAAGATTACATCCCAAGCTCTTGATGAGTTGAAGCTCTTGATGAGTTGAAAAACAAAAAGGGCGCCGTGTTAACACACGGCGCCCTTTTTTCATTT
>CAIUDK010000113.1 GCA_903897875.1 uncultured Hyphomicrobiales bacterium | reverse complement strand
GTTGGGTGGAGCAGATTGATGACGCAAGCGTGCTGGACGGCCCCGAAGCCGTCAAAGCCGCACTGGACTCAGCGCAAAAAGACATTGCCAAAAACTTTCTTGTCGACCCCTACCCGTTTGATGTTGCCATAAACGCTGGACGCATCACACCGACCCATTTACGTGAAGCTATTCGAGCGCTCGGCCCCACTGTTCACCTCGATCACGGCAAACAGGCCGCTGTCCGCTAACGCCCGGAGCCATTCAAATGTACCGTTATGACGAATTCGATGCCGGCTTTGTTGCAGAGCGCGTTTCGCAGTTCCGGGATCAGGTCGAGCGTCGCCTCTCTGGTGAGCTGACCGAAGACCAATTCCGAGTTCATCGTTTGATGAATGGCGTCTATTTGCAGCTTCACGCCTATATGCTGCGCATTGCGGTTCCCTATGGCACATTGTCGGGCCGCCAGATGCGCAAACTGGCGGATATTGGCCGCAAATATGACAAGGGCTATGGGCATTTTACGACCCGCCAAAACCTGCAATTCAACTGGCCTGCCCTGAAAGATATCCCCGCCATTCTGGATGAATTGGCCAGCGTGGAAATGCATGCCATTCAAACCTCGGGCAATTGCATCCGCAATGTTACGGCCGATCATTTTGCTGGCGTTGCGGCTGATGAATTGGACGATCCACGCCCCTATGCGGAAATTCTGCGCCAATGGTCATCCATCCATCCGGAATTTCTCTATCTGCCGCGCAAGTTCAAGCTAGCAGTGACGGGAGCAGCCAACGATCGCGCTGCCATTCAAGTGCATGATATTGGCTACCAAATGGTGCGCAATGCGGCTGGCGAATTGGGCATGGTGGTTTATGTCGGTGGCGGCCAAGGTCGCACGCCAATGGTCGCCCATAAGATCCGTGACTTTCTCCCCATCCACGATATGCTTGCCTATACGGAAGCAATCTTGCGCGTCTATAATTTAGACGGTCGCCGCGACAATAAATACAAAGCCCGCATCAAAATTCTCGTCCATGAAATGGGCGTAGACGCTATGAAGGCTGCGGTGGAGGAAGAGTTCTCCAAGCGCAATCAAGTTCTCGATTTGCCAACTGCTGAAGTTGACCGTATCCGCGCCTATTTTGCGGCCCCCGTTCTAGCAAAGCGCGCCGAGACATCCGCAACGCTTGAGGCACGTCGTAAAACCGATAAGAAATTCAATGCGTTTGTTGATGCCAATGTCAGCAAACACAAATTGCCCGGCTATGGCATCGTCACCATTTCTCTCAAGCCTATTGGCGGCATTCCGGGCGATGCAACCTCCGACCAAATGGATGTGGTGGCGGATCTTGCGGAGCGTTTCAGCCAAGACGAGATCCGAGTTTCGCACGAGCAGAACCTTGTTCTGCCCTATGTCGCGCTCGATGATTTGCCACAAGTCTATGACGCCTTGGCTGCAAACGGTCTGGCCACAGCCAATGCAGGGCTTGTCAGCGATATCATCTGCTGCCCCGGCCTCGATTATTGCTCGCTGGCCACCGCCCGCTCCATTCCAATTGCCCAGCGTATTTCAGAACGCTTTGGTGATGGTGATCGCGCACGCGACATTGGTGGGCTTAAAATCAAAATTTCGGGCTGTATCAACGCCTGTGGCCATCACCATGTTGGGCATATCGGTATTCTTGGGCTTGAGCGCAAAGGCGTTGAAACCTATCAGCTAACACTGGGTGGCTCGGGCGATGAAGTGTGCACCGTGGGCAGCATCACGGGCCCCGGCTTTTCATCCGATCAGATCATTGATGCGGTCGAGCGTGTCGTCGAAACCTATCTCGGCCTTCGCGAGACAAAAGACGAAACCTTCATCGATGCCTTCCGCCGCGTTGGCATGGCACCGTTCAAAAATGCGCTCTATGAGCGTGACACCGGCGCTGATATTTGAGATGAGACAGGCATGACACTCTATAAAGACGGCCAATTCATTGAGGATAGCTGGCGACTTGTCCCCGAGGGCGAGGACGTACCCCCGTCTGGCCATGTCATTTTGCCACTCGATTGGTGGACAGCGGAGCGCGAGGCTTTTGAGGGCTCGAATGTTCCCCTTGGTCTGTGCATTGAACCTGGCACACGCATCGAAGACTTTGCTGCCGACATCAGCCGTTTTTCCGTCATCGCTTTGGTGTTCCCAAAGTTTCAAGATGGACGCGCCTATTCAACGGCAAAGCTCCTGCGCGAACGTTATGGCTACACAGGCGAACTGCGCGCGGTTGGCGATGTGTTGATTGACCAAATCCAAATCATGGCCCGTTGCGGTTTCGATGCTTTTGAAATCAGCGATCCTGCAACAGAGCGCGCACTTCGTGCTGGCAAAATCCCCGGCGTGTTTCATTTCTATCAGCCCGGCATTGGGGCTGAAGTACCTGCTGGCCGAAGCTGGACACGGTCACCTTCAAAGGTAGCTCAGTAATATGGCGTTGTATTTATATGTAACGGATCACGCTGGCGTTGAGCACAAGCTAGAGGCCATGGAAGGTTGGCGGGTGATGGAAGTCATTCGCGATTGGGACATTGGCATCAAGGCTGAATGTGGTGGCGCCTGCGCCTGTGCGACGTGCCACGTCTATGTTGACGAAGCATGGATCGATAAACTCGTACCGCCAACTGACGAAGAGCTAGACCGTCTCGATGATGCGATGGTCGTGGAGAAAACATCGCGCCTGTCATGTCAAATTTTGATGCGCGATGAATTCAACGGCTTGAAGGTGCGCTTGGCCCCCGGCTCTGAGGTTGATGGCTAAAGTCGCACTGTCTTAGCCTAGATGGCGGCCGCATAACGCAAAACGTCGCGGCGGCCATCAATCGCATGCCCAGACCGATCTTCGTTCAGTCGCCCTGACAATTTGGCTCGATTGGCCATTGCCTCAATCATAAAGCGCAGCCCCGTCAATATGGGCATATCAACGCCTGTCACCGCACGATGAAAGTCTTTGCGCTCATCCTCGCTGGCATGTTGCTGAAACTCACTCACACAATGCGCCGCAAATTGTCCAACATTCATTCCACGCACATGCGCCCAACCTTGTGCGGATTCAAAAAAGCCGCGACCAATCGATTTGGTTGCAGCTTCCGCAACCTTATGGTTTGAACAAGATCTGACGATTTCCAAAACTGGCATCGTTTCTTCCATTCGACTGCAAAAAGACTACCCAATTTGGGTGACACAAAAATGACTGAGCATTGCGAGATTGTGTCTACGACGCCAAAGCTGTCTCGATTTGATATTCCGACAAAGCTTCGAGGAAGTCGCTACACCATCTATGAACGTGGAACTTGCGAAGATGTTCAATCATTGGGCGGAATCTCGCGATTCTTTCTTCAAGCGGCATTTCAAAAGCCGTTTTGAACGCCTGAGCCATTCCATCAATGTCGTAGGGATTAACGATCAGCGCGCCTCGCAACTCACGCGCAGCGCCAGCAAAGCGCGACAGCACAAGTACGCCGGGATTATTTTCGTCTTGCGCGGCTACATATTCTTTTGCAACGAGATTCATGCCATCGCGTAACGGGGTTACAATTCCCACACGCGCGGCCCGCAACAGCCCGGCCAAGCTTTGGCGCGCAATTGAGCGATTGATATAGCGGATAGGCACCCAATCAATATCGCCAAATGTGCCATTCACGCGCCCTGCAGCTTCAGCTACATCACGATTGATATCGCAGTATTCTGGAATTTTCTCGCGTGAGCGTGGCGCAATTTGCAACGCGATAAAGCGATTACGGAATTGTGGATATAATTCTAAAAAGCGCCCAATCGCATCAATGCGCTGCGGGATTCCTTTTGAGTAATCAAGCCGATCAACACTGAGTGCCAAGGTACGGCCTTCGAGCGACCGCTCCAAGCGCCGCATCATCGTGCCATGCGGTGTTTTGGCAAATTCCTCAAACTCGGCTGTATCAATACTGATGGGAAATACCCCAATTTTAGAGATGCGCCCAAACGCTTCCAGCAATCCATCCGCCCCAACGTGATTATTCATTTCCTCACGTTGATAATAAAGGAAGTTATCCATCGATGATTTTGTTTGAAATCCGATCAGATCATAGCTCGAGAGATTCGCGACCAGCCGCGCATGGTTGGGTAAAATAGAAAAAAGCTCCGGCGCAGGCCAAGGTATGTGAAGAAAAAATCCAATCCGATTTCGAATACCGAGTCGGCGCAATTCAGCGCCCAGCGGAATCAAATGATAATCATGAACCCAGATCACATCATCGGGGCGTACAAGCGGCTGCAAAATACGTGCAAATGTTTCATTGACGCGATAATAGCCGGCAATATCGCGCCGCGCGAATTCGGTTAAACCAGAGCGATGATGAAAAAGCGGCCACAGAGCGCGATTGGCAAAGCCATTATAATATTCATCCTCATCGCGCTGCGTCAGATCGACCGTTACGTAATCAACATTCTTCCACCGCGATGAGCGGGGCTTGAGCTCGGCCACAGAATTTGGTTGAACGTCTCCGCTCCAACCAAGCCAAATTCCACCCTGCTTTTCCAGCGCGTGCCTGAGCGCAACAGAGAGCCCGCCGGGAGAATAGCGCTCGCCGGGCTTTGGAATACGATTTGACACTGCAATCAAGCGACCCACGTTAACCTCCAACGCTACTCAAAACGCATTCTCCCATGGACGCGACAAGCGCATGGCAGCACTGACCAGACCAACCAAAGAATAGGTTTGCGGAAAATTGCCCCACAGCTCTCCTGTGCGCGGGTCCATGCCTTCTGAAAGCAGACCCAGGCTTGAGCGGTGAGACAAAAGTTGTTCAAATATTTCGCGCGCTTCTTCGCGCCGCCCAACGGCATGAAGCGCCTCAACCAGCCAAAAGCTGCAAATTGTAAAAGATGCTTCTGGCACTCCAAAATCATCTGGCCGCCGATAGCGAAAGACGTGATAACCTTCGCGCAACTCTTGTTCAACGCGTGCGATCGTTGTCGCAAAGCGTGGATCGTCAGGCTTCAAAAAACCAAGTTGATGAAGATGCAACAGGCTGCCATCAACTTCATTGCCCCCAAATGTCGCAACAAAAGAATTGAGCTTTGGATTCCATGTTTTCTCTATAATTTCGCCGCGCATGTGATCGGCGCGCTCTTGCCAAAGCTTGGCACGGTGAACCATTCCTAAACGCGCCGCGATATTGGCCAGACTATTGCAAGCCGCCCAACACATCACGGCCGATTGTGTGTGGACTTCATTGCGCGTGCGAAACTCCCACAGCCCCGCATCTGGCTGGTTCCAACGCTGGGCTGCAAGCTCACCCAAATGTTCGAGCTTACGAAACAGACTTATGTCGCCGGGATGAACCACGCGTGCATCAAAGAAGCTCTGCGCAACTGCCAAGACCACGCTGCCATAGGCATCGTTTTGGACCTGCAAAAACGCGTCATTGCCTTTGCGAACGGGCCCGACACCCCGATACCCCGCAAGCGCGTCGGCAGGCACTTTCGATTCACATAAATCTGTCTCAAAGCCGATGCGAAAAATTGGTGGAAGCGCGTCAATATCTTCACGCGATACAATATTATTGATGTAGCTGATGTAATGCTCCATCGTCCGCGTCACGCTGAGACGATTGAGTGTTTGAACCACAAAAAACGCATCCCTCAACCAACAGAAGCGATAGTCCCAATTGCGCCCATTGGTGTCGCTCGACTCTGGAATTGAGGTTGTAAGGGCAGCAACAATGCCGCCCGTCTCCTCATAGCTGCAAAGCTTCAGCGTGATAGCAGCGCGAATAACCGCTTCTTGCCACTCAAACGGCACCGACAATTGCCGACACCATTCGCGCCAATAATTGAGCGTTTGATCAAACCAATCCGTACCAATAAATTTGAGATCAGCATCAACCGATTCATCTGCGCCAAGAATCATCACCAAGGGTTTTTCAACAACAAAAGGAGTCTCAGCTTGAATCAGGCTAACTGAAGCATTCGTTGTTAGGCGAAGCACCTGAGAGCCAAGAATATAGCGAATATGATTGGACCCACGTGTTTGGATCGGTTGGCCGCAGCCATAGTCAAAGCGCGGCTTAAGCCTGACACAGATACGCGGCACGCCATGGAGAGGCTCAACCAGTCGGACGATGGACACCGGGCGAAACATGCGCCGCCACCGAATGAAGCGGGGAATGAAATCGACAATGCGGATCGCATTGCCATGTTCATCATGCTGGATCGTCTCTAAAACGGCAGAGTTTTTGAGATAGTTTTGATGGGTGGTTTTAACGTCTGATAATTCAATGTCCCAATGCCCGTCGGGTGGCAGCGCAGGATCCCTTAAAAGCTGGCAGAAGATTGGGTCGCCATCAAAGCGTGGGATGCAACACCACACAATGCGCGCGAATTTATCCACGAGTGCAGCAATGTTGCAGTTTCCAAGAACTGCCAGATCAAGATCTGCGGTTCTCGTCATGGCCGAACATCCTCATCGCCATCAAAGTCTAAGAGACCCGCCATGAATACCCGTAAGTGTTCAGGATCCGGCAAGAGATAGTGCGCAAGTGTGGACACCTCCGGGTAGCCGATACGCAGTGATGCGCCGCCATGTGCATTCACATAAGCAAAGCCAACCTCATCGGTGAGATCGTCGCCAATAAAAATTGGCGTTCGCCCAATAAAGGGCGGTATGGCGCAAAATTCCGCGATGGCAGTGGACTTGTCGTAAAGTGCAGGCTTGAGCTCAACAACAAATTTGCCCTCTTGGATGGCGATATCATCGGCTGGTGCAAAGCTACTCATAAAGGACAGCACATGACTGGCGAGCTCTGGCCGCATGCGATAATGGACCGCAAGTGTGGCGCCCTTGTCTTCTAAGACGAGGCCCGGATTGTCAGCAACGAAGCGATGCACTGACGGGCGGGCGTGATCCATCGCCTTACTATCAGCGTAGCGATGACTTCCATTGGGCAGTCGAATTTCAGCGCCATGGAGTCCTGCTGTCGGCAATAAAAGCGGACGGAAAATGCGATCTACATCCGCGATGGAACGGCCACTGATAAGCGCCAACGCACCATCGAGTTTTGCAATGAGGTGGAGGATTAATGCCTTCAAACCAACATCAGCAACAACGTCCTGCGGCGAAGGCTTGATATCGAGAAGCGTGCCGTCCACATCGAAGAAGACTGACGAGCGCGCGAAATCTGAAAAGGACGGAAAAAAACGGGAAGGAATGATTTGGGCATCCGCGATCTGCATTCTCGACCCTTCGTCTTGGTCGCTTGGCATCGCAGATTGCCGGAGGCAGGGACTGCGCTGTCATACAACGCAGTTAAACGTTCAAGGTTCCGCTCAAGGCAGCTTGAGAGTTGCAAGATGTTGATGCGCCGGGACATATCCCGACGCATGATAAATCAGTTCTTTTTAGCCAACGTCCGCAGTAAAGCCAGCAGCCTGAATGGCTGCCACAGCTGCGGCTTCGTCGTTATCGGATGTGTCACCAGAAACACCCATCGCGCCGATGATGACCTTGTCGGCATCACGAATAAGTACGCCGCCTGCAACAGGAATGAGGCCATCGCCAGCCAGCTGAGACGCTGCTGCAACAAAGTGTGGACGCTCGGCTGCCATCACGCCAATCTTGCGGCTACCGACGCCAAGCGCGATCGCACCAGAGGCCTTACCGAAAGCGATTTTCCAACGGATCACGCTTGTGTTGTCTTCACTTGCAGCAGCACGAATAGCGCCACGAGCGTCAGTAATGACAATCGCCATTGGATTGAATTTATGTGAGCGAGAATGCGCCAAGGCATCGGCCAACATTTTTTGGGCTACAGCAAGCGTCAGAGTTGACATAGATTTCTCTCCTTCAAAAAAATTACACGTTCGTCATTACACTTTCGTCATGGCGTGACCTGCGGCGAAGGTCAAGCCGGCTTCATGCGAGACCAGCTAGCCAATGCCGTATCGATAAAGGCCTGCGTGGCGCCTTGCGCGTTCAAAGGATCGGTGACGCGATCAATGTCGGCCTCACTCAAATGGGCGCGCACAACGGCATTGGCCTTCAATATCTGCGCAACTGTCTGCCCGCTGGACGCCACCTCTTTGGCCACACCTTCCACAAGGGCAAATGCCTCAGCCTTGCCAAGCATGGGCGCTAAAGCCAAGGCCACAAATTCAGTCATAGGCAGACCATTCAGTCGATCAAAATTGACGCGCATCCGTTCGCCATCGACCACTAAACCCGCCAAAGTATCGGCCATATTGGCAACAGCACCGCCAGCCAATTTGAACACTTCAGGCACAACAGCCCATTCAGACTGCCAGCCGCCCAAAGCGCGCTCATGTTCTTGGGGCATGGCAGCCATTAAAGACGCCACCAGATGAGGCGTTCGTTGCGCGGCCTGCAACGTCAACATGCAGCGCACCGGATTTCGCTTGTGAGGCATGGCCGAAGAGCCGCCCCTGCCCGCTTCAGATGG
>CAIUDK010000112.1 GCA_903897875.1 uncultured Hyphomicrobiales bacterium | reverse complement strand
GTCAGGGCGCCGTGATCAAAAACAGTTCAGGTCTAACTACCTGCGAGCGCCCATTTCAGGCTTTGGCTTCATAGGAAGCAGGCCTTCGCGCTGCATCTTCTTACGAGCCAGCTTGCGGGCGCGACGGACGGCTTCCGCCTTCTCACGAGCGCGCTTTTCAGACGGCTTCTCGTAATGACCGCGGAGTTTCATCTCACGGAAAATGCCCTCGCGCTGCATCTTTTTCTTGAGCGCCTTGAGAGCCTGATCGACGTTGTTGTCGCGAACGAGAACTTGCAAGCCTAGATCCTAATCGAAAAGCGACTTTCATAAAAAGTCGCGAGATTAACGGGAAAGAGGGATTGGTCCTTGAGAGACCATCCAAACGTGAAGCGGTCGATTAACAGATAGCCCATTGCTTGTCCATAGTCTGGGCCGTTTTCCGAGTCTTTTAGCGGGTATTACTTCTTCTGCGCCCCAGCGTCAGGGCAGGTTTGTCTGGATTAGCCAAGACCTGGCTTAGGTGTGATCTGGCTTTACGGGGCGCACATAGGTGACATGGCCCATTTTGCGGCCTGGCCGAGCCTCATGCTTGCCATAGAGGTGCAGGCAGGCCCCCTCGGTGGCCAAAAGCGTGCGCCAGCCGTCCACGTCCGCCCCAATGAGATTGTGCATCTCAATCGTGCCGTGGCGATGGGGCGACCCCAGCGGCCAGCCACAGATGGCGCGGATGTGCTGTTCAAATTGTGACGTGAGGGCGCCATCCAGCGTCCAATGGCCAGAATTGTGGACGCGCGGGGCAATTTCATTGACCACAAGGCGCTCGGCCTGACCCGGTGTTTCCACCACAAACATTTCAACCGTGATAACGCCCACATAATCGAGGGCATCGGCAATCTTCTCCGTCATTGCGATGGCGAGCTTGGCTGTTTGGGCCGAGAGGCTGGCTGGCACGCGGGTGACGCTGAGAATGTGGTGTTCGTGATGGTTCTCGCAGACATCGAAGGCTTGGAATGACCCATCCGTGCCGCGCGCCGCAATGACCGAGATTTCTTTGGAGAAGGGCACAACGCCCTCGAGAATCGAGACATGGCCGCCCAGAGAGCGGAAAATGACAGCCAGATCGCTGCCTTCACGCACCAGCGCCTGCCCCTTGCCATCATAGCCAAAGCGGCGGGTTTTGAGGATCGAGGGCCGGCCAAGCTGAGCAACGGCACGGGCTAGCCCGCCGGCATCATCCACCGCCAAAAAGGGAGCTGTGGGAATACCAAGGTCTTTGAGGAAGTTCTTTTCGGTCAACCGGTCTTGCGTGCGTGCCAAAGCGCTGTGCTTTGGCAAAACAGGCCGATGTTGCGCCAAGACCTCGGCCGTGCGGGCCGGGACGTTCTCAAACTCATAGGTGATGACGTCGACCGTCTCAGCAAATGTATGGAGGGCGGCCTCATCTTCATAGGCTGCCAAAGTGTGGGTGGCGCTGACATCAAAGGCGGGGCCAGCTTCAGGGGCGTAGATATGTGCCTTGAGGCCAAGCTGAGCGGCGGCCATGGCCAACATGCGGCCCAATTGTCCCGAGCCCAAAATGCCGATGCTATCGCCGGGGCTGATGGGCCGGTTCTGTGTCATGGTCTAGCGCTCGTCTACGGGATAGGGTGCCACAGCTGCCGTTTGGGCGGTGCGCCAAGCATCCAACCGTGTTGCCAGCGCTGCGTCATGCAGGGCCAGAACAGCGGCAGCCAACAGGGCGGCGTTGACGGCACCAGCCTTGCCAATGGCCAAAGTGCCCACAGGAATGCCGGCCGGCATCTGAACAATCGACAAGAGAGAATCTTGGCCTGACAGCGCTTTGCTCTCAACGGGGACACCAAACACCGGCAAAGGCGTCATGGCCGCCGTCATGCCGGGCAGATGAGCTGCGCCACCAGCGCCTGCGATCACCACATGAAAGCCACGCTCGCGCGCGGTTTTGGCAAAAGTGACCAAACGGTCTGGGGTGCGATGGGCGGAGACGATCTGGGCTTCAAAGGCAATGCCCAAGGCATCCAGAGTCTCGGCCGCATGCTTCATGGTGGCCCAATCAGATTGGCTGCCCATGATGATGGCGACGGGTTTTGAGGTGGAAGCCACGAGAAACCTTGGATGCGAGGGATGCGATAGAAGGCAAAGTTACCTTAAGCCGCGGGAAAGCAGGGGGCATAGACGAAGGAGGGCTGGATCGCAAGCGCCAAGCTGGTTGCCAAGCCGGGCGTATCAGATCGTATCAGGCGATGATATCAGGAGTGAGCTGATCTTCAAGGAAGCTCAACCGATCACGCAGCACGAGTTTCCGTTTCTTGAGCCTTTGCAATTGCAGCTGGTCAACCGGGCCGACCTTGGTCAGGGCTTCGATGGCGCTATCGAGATCGCGGTGCTCTTCGCGCAAACGCTCCAACTCGCCCATGAAGGCGTTTCGTTCTTCGTTGCTCAACCTGTCGGCCATTCCCACACTCTTCAAAAGTAAGCGTTGATTATGATCGCCTCATCGCTTTGCTGCAAGCGCTCAGCTGAGTTTGTCGCACGCCAACACTTGAGCCTGATGTGACGGGGCTTGCGTGTGGCTGGTAGCGCTTCTTGCGTGTGGCTGGTAGCCCTTGCCGCAGCGCCGCATTTTTGATCTGAAAATATGTGTCGTCGCGAATGCTAATTTTGAGATGGGCGTCAGCTAATTTTCAATTCACTTTTCCATTTCACTTTTTCGCTTCGCTTGGCAATATTTTTCACTTGCCGGTAATTTTTGGTGTGTCACACTCAAAGCGTCGCAAACGGTTCTAGGAGGTACGGATGTCGTTGCTGAACCATCTCGTTGAGCT
>CAIUDK010000111.1 GCA_903897875.1 uncultured Hyphomicrobiales bacterium | reverse complement strand
CTCCTGCCCCTGCTCCCGAGGCGCGGTGGATTCAACGAATCCATAACTGTATGGTAGATGACTCCCTTGAGGAAGTCAAGTAATTTTTGAAAATATTTTCAATTATTTTTCAGGGGCGAGGTAGTCATGTATGTAATTCCCTTTGTTTTCGCCTTGGTCACGTTCTCCCATGCCAGTCCCTTGCCCATCAATTCAAGCCTCTTGCTGTCTTGCATTTCAGTTCCTCTCTGGCCCGCATGGGGCCGAACCCATCATTCCAGCGGAGTGCCTCCGGCACCCGCTGAATTCAGACGTTAGGGATGTAAAAGCTCCACTCCATTGGGCCTTTGTATCCAACGCGGATATGAACAGCCCCGCAAGGCCATCCGAAAGGAAATCCTAGTGCTGTTCCCGCTCCGTACAATCGAGTCTCAACAATCCCGCCAACCGCGTAGATGTCTCTGATTCGCTTCTCAGCAGAAAACACCTTAGCAAGAGGAATCAGGTAAACAATGTTGTCCGCGATCTTCAAAGAGTGTTCCATCCATTCGGCAAAAATGCTGTACGGCGGGTTGCTCACAATCCAGTCCACTTTTTCGTACCAAGCAAAAAAGTCTCGGCCTTCTCTCGCCTCGCACCACTCAGCGCCAGGCATGTGGTTCCAAAATGCCCCCGAACCTCGGCACGGGTCAAGCATTCGACCTGTTGGGCGAAAATGCCTTACAACGTCCGCAGCAATCGCATCAGGCGTCAAGACAATATCCGAAGTTTCATCGTTCCTCACGTCATATACATTTTTCGGTGGAACTACATCCCATTGTCGGTTAAACGCCTTGTCGTCTTCTTCTGTCATTCCATCGCTGTATGTCTTCACAAGGTTCTCCATGGTGCTTAACACTACGGTCAATCGGACCGTTCGCATAAGACCGCTCACGGCCGCTTACCTACACCTTAGCCCGCATGTGCGACTTTCCTACCAAACCGTTCGCTGTCAAAACCATCTTTGCGTTTGTCGGCAGCGTCCTGAATCTGCTGCTCGTAAAACCTCACGTGCGCGCGAGTGCGTTCGACTCTTGCGATAACCCGCTCCAGTTCAACTTCCTCACGTTGAAGTGAGTTTTTCCAGTTCGTCAGGCATTCTCTGTGCCACTTCATCGACATTTTCATTCCGTGCCTCTCTTCGGGCTAACCCCGCATTCAACCCGGACTCGCGGATAAGGCCCGAGAGCCGGTTAATTTAGACGTTAGCCGGCAACAGTCCGAGCGCCTGCGCTTGCTCAACCGTCACCAACATTTGCGGGAGGCTTCGGCTGTGCAGCGCCACAAGCCTATCCATGTAGGGCTTCGCCGCCTTGGCGTAGCTCTCTTGCAGCATCGCCAGCGTTTCGCGCAGGTAGCGTTCCTCTGATGCGTAGCGGTGTTCGCAGGGCTGCGGCGGGTTGTCGTCTGGGTGGCAGGTGCATTGCCGGATAACATTTACGTCAGCCGGACCTTGCGCCGGAATCGTCTCTTCACTCATGACTTGCCTCCTGTGCCGGCGCAAGGCCGGTTACGTCAGCGTTAGGGGCCTTCAATTGTTTCTCAAGCGTTTCGAGTTCTGCAATCTCTTGCGGCAGGATCTGCAAGTCGCTCACCAGCGCCCACGGAACACTCCCATCGCACGAAACCACAATCCTCTGTGTCGCCTGAAGTTTTGCTTTCAGGCCGGCGATTTTTCGTTCAGTCCTTAGCGTCCGCCACATCTTGTCGAAAATCACTTTTCTTCCTTTCCGGGGCGCACTGTCCCTAACTTTGCATTCAACACGGCCTTTTCTTTCTCGTCCATCGCCTATCCTTTCTCCGAATCACGAGCCGCCGAACCCGGCGCTCAACGCGGACGCTGCACCAGCGGGCGTAAGGTCGTCTCCAGATAATCCATCGCTCATCTCTTCGTCTCCTGTTCGTGGCGCACAGCGCCGGTTAGCTCTACGTTCGGCGTCAAATCCTTCTGCCATGCGCGATCAAAGTCCCACATCGCTTTTGCTGGAGAGTCGCCAAAGCCCGCAACGCCGGCTCGCAGGTCGTCGCCGTAAAGCGCGCACCATTGGTTGCCGTCGATATACACCTTCGGGCGAAACATCACGCTCGGGCGCTCGTATTCGGCTGCTGCGCAATGCACAGCGTTCGCTGCCATCTCCGCATGGTGCGCAAAGTTTGTGTCTCGCACGGCGGCTTCAATTGCCGCGCCAATATCGCCGTTTCCTATCCTGCTGCGCACTGCATCGTAAATCGGTTGGTATGTGTCCATTCAATCCTCCTGTCGCGTTGCCGTCGAACCCTGCGTTCCAGCGGACGGCGCAAAAGCCGCGCCGCCCCTGAACTCCACGTTAGCCGTCAATTCGCAACATCGCTGCAATTTCCACGTTTGACGCCTTGAGGACTTGCGCCAGCGCTCCGAGCGCCTTCGCGTTTTCAACTAGGCCGGCAGCAATCGTTTCAATCGCGTTGACAGCTTTCGCGTCGTACTGCACGCCGACAAAATTGCATCGGGTAATCGTTTTTCCGTTGGTCTTCGCTACCACTTCTTCAACAATCTCGGTAAGCATCTTCTTTTCCTTTTTGTTCATCCAGAGCGGCATAGAAGGATTTTCATTTGTACGAAATTTTCAGCTTGCCCTTGGTGTCGCGGAAGATCAGGGCCTGACGACCTAGCGGAACATGATCCTCCTTGATCCAGTGATAGATAATTGCAGCGCTGACCTTAAGTGCTCGCGCAGCCTCTTGGACGTTTCCATTGCCGTAGTGTTGGATGACTTGTTTTGGACTCATGTGGCAAGTATACCTTCTGATCTGTCGTTGTCAAATTTTTTTATCAAAATATATTGACAGACGAAATTACGAAGACTATTCTTGACTCATTGGCTCACATCGGGCCGCGCGAAAAGGAATGATGATGCAATCCGACGCCGACCTCCAACGAATCCGTGACCGCATGGATAACGAAGCCTTGGACACCAAGTATCGGTTTGATACACCGGAAGAAGCAATGGCCGAAATCGAACGCTTGGCGCGCGAAGCCATAGAGTATGAAGCGCGGCGAATTGACGCGGCGCTGGCTGAAGCGATGGACATTAAGCGTCGTCTGAAAGGCGGAACGCTCGACTATGAATCAGTTGAGGGCTTTGCACTTGAATACATTGACGAGATTATTCTGTCGTTTTCTGAACGCCTGCAACGACTCGACAAAGGGGAATAACTTGAGCAAAGTAACTTATAAAGGCTTTAACGCCGACTGGACTTGCCGCGATTTTCAGTTTGAGGTCGGCAAGACCTATACGCACGATGGCGATGTAAAGGCTTGCGAATCCGGCTTTCATTCCTGCGAATATCCGCTGGATTGCTTCAATTATTACGATCCTTCGAAAAGCGTTTATGCGATTTGCGGTGCTGGGGGCAAAACCTCAACGCATGATGACGACAGCAAGATTGCATCGTCAAAAATCACTATTAAGGCTGCGCTTACGATCCCCATGCTGGTATCAGCAGCAATTCAATACACAACTAGCAAATGTGACCCTGTAAAAGCGCAGCATTCAAAGGGCGACCTGAGTGCCAGCAGTGCCACGGGCTACCGGAGTGCCAGCAGTGCCACGGGCTACCTGAGTGCCAGCAGTGCCACGGGCGACCGGAGTGCCAGCAGTGCCACGGGCAAAAACTCTGTCGCCATGAATGTTGGCATTCATGGCAAAGCCAAGGCCGATAGGACCGGGGCAATCGTTCTATGCAATCACGACAACAATTTCAACATCCGCCATATCCGCGCATCGAAGGTTGGCGAAAATGGGATTAAGCCGAACGTGTTTTATATTCTGAATGATGCAGGAGAATTTGAGGAGTCTGCATAATGGACTTCCTACAGAATCACCGGCCACCGCTCCGCATCCAACTGAAACTCTCCCTATGGGATCGGCTGATGCTCAAGCTGAATCAGTCACACACTCCCGTCATGCCAAGGCGCACCATCTATGATCGTCTCTGGTTGCTGGTGACGGTGATTATTTGCGGCCTGTCGATATACTTCTTTGGAGCACCGGGATGAGTACCCCACCTGAATACGATGGAAACCTTCGCGAGTATCTTGCCGACCAACTCGATCAGCGGTGGGTGTGGGAAAGTGACCTCGTTGCCAAACAAGCGGCTGACATGTTGCGAGCCGGAGAACCCGGTAGTTGCACTTGGACTGAAGACGATGAAGGCACTTGGTTTCCCTCCTGCGGTGATCATCCGTATGCTTTTAATGAGGGCAGCCCGGTAGAAAATGGACACGTCTATTGCCATGCCTGTGGTAAGCCGCTGGTAACGGTCAAGTATGTTCCTCCTTGGGAGCGTGAAGAATGACCTACTACCTCACCAATTGGGTACTCCTCGCCAATATCAGAATGTTGCGCATGGCGATCTGGATTGCAGACTATCAGCAGATCATGCTGGCTTCGATGAATTGCCCGCGATCACAACCGGTTGATGACGCCAAGGCCGAGCATGAACGGGAACTGGCGTTGCTGGAAATTAATTGAGCGCTTGACACAGAGAATATCCATGATTTATAGTGATACCACTACTGGCGCAATCAGTGGTGATAGAGAACCCAAAGTTCCCTGTCTCAGCCCCTCAGACGGGAAAGGTGATTGCGCCACCGAGGCATGGAACTTTGGGCTTTTTTTCGCCCATGCCACGTGTAGTCGGACTCCATCCGATAGCAAGGGGCAATATTCTAGCCCGCGTGGAAGGAAACAGACGCGCTTACTGACAAGCCAGCGCAGCCAAACTTTCAGCGGTATTGGCAGGAACGGGCAAATGGGAAACGATGCGTCTAGGCCACGATACGGTCGCCCGGAAGATGAAGCTGACGTTATGCGAGCGGTAGCCGTAAAGGTGGCCGAAGTCAGGGAGGTTTCCCTGCTTGGCTTGTCCTATGTAGATACCATGGAGAAATTGAAATGATCGAACAAAGCGCATCGCCAAAGAACTTATTCCAGCGCATCAATGCCGTTCAAAAGGCAGTGGATTATGTTCAGAAAAACAAGTCTGTCGATACTGGGAAAGGCAGCTATCGCGCAGTGACGCATGATGAAGTCACCGGCATTATCCGCAAGCATCTTGTCGAACAAGGGATTGTCTGTGTCCCATCGTTAGTATCGTCAAGCGTCGTCCTTCCGCCTCCAGACAAAGAAGGTAATATTTCAAAGATGATCCGCTATGAAGCGACTTACGATTTCTGTTTTGTCAATATAGACGACCCGAAGGATGATGTTACCGTTCGCATGGAAGGTCATGCCATGGACAATCAGGACAAGGCACCAGGCAAGGCGATCAGCTACGCCAAGAAATATGCTGTCCTGAAACTGTTTGAAATTGAAACCGGCGAAGACGAAGAAAGCCGCCATGCCGACAAGGGCGAATTCCCGCTCGAAGTCCATATCCTGAATCTCGAACAGGCAACCACCATTCCGGCCTTGCAGGAAGCCTATCTCGCCGCGAAGAAAGCCGCGATGGAATGGACCGATCCTGCCTCGTTCAAGGTAATCTCGAAAAAGACGGCCGATCTTAAAGCTATTTTGGAGGATAAGAAATGATTACTGTGGATAGATTGAGTGAGGTCGTTAAATACGATCCGCTATCTGGGGTATTTTGTTGGGCTACAACAAGAAAGGGATGTAGTGCAGGAAAGGAAATAGGGACATTAAAAGATAATGGTTATTTGCATTTTGGTATAGATGGCAAAAAATATCTTGTGCATCGGCTTGCGTGGCTTTATGTCTATGGTGAAATGCCACCGCACGACATAGATCATATTGACGGGTGCAGAACCAATAATGCCATAAAGAATCTGCGTTCCGTTGATCGATCTACTAATCTGGAAAACATCAAATGCGCCAAAAGCCATAACAAAAGCACTGGGCTTCTTGGTGCTTATCTTCATAAATCTGGGCGGTTTATGTCTCGAATCACAATCAAAGGTAAAGATTCGTATTTAGGTTTATTCAAATCAAAAGAAGAGGCACATCAAGCATATATAGATGCCAAGAGATTGCACCATGCGGGGAATATGCTATGAGCGAAGATCAAGGATCACCTCAATGGTTTGCTGATCGTTGCGGGTGCGCTACCGCATCAAGAATGGCGGATGTTTTGGCAACCATTAAAAATGGTGAAGCGGCTTCCCGCGCCAATTATCGTGCTGAATTAATTGCGCAACGACTTACTGGAATAGTAGAGCCTGGATATACGACGCCCGACATGGAGCGCGGAACTGAAATGGAACCTTTCGCCCGCGCTGCTTATGAACTCAAAATGAACACAATAGTTGAAGAGGTCGGATTTATCCGCCACCCTTCCATTGAGTGGTCTGGGGCTTCTCCTGATGGATTGGTTGGTACTGATGGACTAGTTGAGATAAAAGCACCGAAAACGTCCACACACATAGGCTACCTGCTGGCCGGAATACCCCCGGCTAAGTACATCCCTCAGATGGCTTGGCAATGCGCCTGTACGGGCCGCAAATGGTGCGACTTCGCCAGCTATGACCCGAGGCTTTCGGACGGCCTAAAGCTGTTTGTGGTGCGCTACACCCCTACTCCCGAGAAGTTGGCAGAAATGGAAGCCGCAGTGAAAGTGTTTATCACGGAAATAGACGTGATGCTGGCGAAGCTGAACCACTATCTATCACCGCGCCCATTAACCGCCACCGAAGAGCTTATCAACGTACCTTAACCGACTTCCTCCGCTCCGTGGCCCAATACCTTGAGGGGATTGTGCGAATGAACATGGGGCGGGGGAAACTACTGGCTAGCCGCCTTTACATTGGCTTGCCCACGTTGCCATGCAGTTACGCCCAAGATTGCGCCCAAAGTAAGCCATGCTGACTCAGGAACTGAGGGAACTGGTACGGAAATCATAGGAAGTATGAAATAGATTGCCCAGACAAGCGCGACAGTCGCCATAGACTCAACGGCATGGTGATTGCGCTGTAGCCAACTTCCCCCCATCGCTTCGGTCTGCAAGGTCTTATTAACTGCATCCACCTGCTGAGCGCCCGTGGATAGTTCCGCAAGGTGGATGGTCTCAAGGTGCTTGCGTATATCAGCCTCGTTTGCGTTCGCCAGTTCCCTCAACTTGACTATCGTGGCAGGATCGGTTTGCAGGGCTTCCAGCGCCTTCTGCGGATCGGTTGTCCCGGTAGCACTGCTGATCATCGAAACGCCCGCAGCAATCGCTTCTGGTACGTTTCCAGTGACCAAAGAACCGACTAGCGCAGCTCCGGTTCCGGCATTTCCCGCTATCCACTCTCCTACGCCTTTCCAGTTCATTTATTTCCCTTTCAATGAGTAAGACGAATCCTACAACCAGTAGGAAATAACTTACAAATATAATAATCATCCATATCATGCGATCCCCAAGAATACTTTGCGCTCTTCATCTCTCCGGGTTGTTAATCCCGAAATCACCTGTCCGCCAGCATGATTCCAGCGAAGGAATTGTTTTGCTGCAACATCAGATTGTCCGTTGTTCAAAAGCATCAGCAAAGACGATCCTTTGAATGCTTTACATCCTAGGTTAAAGATGAACGAGCAGAGAGCGTCAAACTGATTCTGGGTTAGATCGACATCTACCCATGCGTCGATACAGTCGTAGCAGATAGCGTCTATATCATCTCCCAGCCACTTTTCTGCCTGTTCCTGCGTACAGGTGTCGCCTTTGATTACACCTTGCGTATGGCCATAACCAATCGTCCAAACCCCGATGCTGTCCTGATAGGCGGAGAGTTTGCACCGCTCTGCTTTTTTTATGAGGTCGATTCCGGCTTGACTGATTTTCATAGCTTTTGAGTGACTTCAAATAAACGGTGCCAAATTTCAGACACGAACACCCAAACTGCGGAGAGTGTAAATACGACGCCACCAACAAAGGTCTTGTGTCGGTCGTTTCTGATCCGCATGTCGAGTATTTGCGCATTGGTCTGGGCCATCATCTGCAAGAGTCCGGGCGGAGTGCCGAGGTCTTTGTCTTCCTTCCGGAAAATGGCATCGAATATGTCCTGTTGTTGCGCCTGTTCCTTGTCTTCCTTGGCGACATGATCCCTGAATTCCTGGTGGAATACCGTGAGATCAGAATCACTCCAGCGCTTCCGGTCTTCTTTATCTGTTACCATTTCTCGTTCCCTTCTACCCTCTATGGGGCGATCTTAGTTAGGTACATCCGCAGGAGTGCGTGCTTTTTCTGTCCAGTTCGCCCCGTTGAAAAAGAATGTCACGGTTCGGTTATAGCCATTCGCAGGAGCTACCCATGATCCATACTTATAGAGGGTATCCCATGTCACTGTTCCTGTAGCGCCACCGCTCCCGTTACGAATGCTGATTGATATTTCTTGCCCCTGCTTTGCATTAGCTGGGTTTGCTATCGTGAAGGCAGTACCATTAGTAACTGCAATGACAAACTGATTTCCAAGCGAAGCATCTATGTTTACAGTAGCCCCGTAAACTGGTGCTATTTGTTTTTGGACAAGCCCTGTAGTAAAAGGAGAAAGGCTTAAGGCAGTTCCGTCAAAAGCACGAATAAAATTACCGCCTCCAGCGTAGGGGGCATACCAAACACCGCCATATACCACGTCACACCCAGTCACAACACTGCTAGCATCTACCTCACTCTCATACAGCATACTTAAATGCGAACCTTCCAAGGCGCTGAATGTTGAAGGACGTACAGGAGAGCTTGTCCACGGTGTCGAAATATCCGCACCATTTAATGCAGTAGTAGTGCCACCAGTTACTGCTATATGGTTAGAAGTTATATCCTCAAAACGCCCATTCTTTACTGTTAGCCCAGCTAAAGATAGTGCTCCCGCTGTACCATTCAATATGTGAAGTCCGTAGGCCGGGCCGGTAGTTATTTTTTCTCCTACTACGTTATAAAATGATATTGGGAATATTGTGCTTTGCCCATCCACCACCCCAAGTCGAATTAAAATATAGCTATCGCCTCCATTCTTTGCCATGAAGGTTCCGAAGAACTGATGATGGCCGGTCGCTTTCCCGCAATCAAGATATAGACCTGTACTCCCTGACGTATTATCTGCGTTTCCAATCCCGCCGCCGACAAAGGTATTTGCTTCACAACTGGAACCAGTCAATCCACCGATAGATAACCCATCCGTTCCGCTTATGTAGGCGCCAGCATCTGCGGCTGATGAAGGCAGGATGTAGCAATTGTGGAAGTTATTTACTTCGCTGGCGACGTTGTAGAGTCCCGCCACAGAATAGAAACCTTGAATATTCATTTGATCGAATACGTGGTATCCCGCACTTGCAGCAGAAGACCGCCCTAGCAACAAACCAGTCTTGGGGCGTGATGCAGTAGCTCCTTCCAAGCCAATTCCCTGCACCCTACAGAACAGCGACCCCACTAATGACAATACAGCCTTCCCTGTATGCGATGCGACTATTCTGCTTCCTGAATATTGATACTGGCCTGATGCTCCTTCAAGAGTAATCCCTCGCTTATTTTCGGCAATGATCGGCGCAGTGACTTTGCATCCGCCCGGAAGAAATACGACCTTTCCCCCATCACCTACAGACGATATTGCATCCAGAATGGATTGCGTAACATCCATTGAAAGCGTATTACCCATAACATCGTCAATCTCAGCCTGCGTCATCTTATCGGCGATATTGACAATATCTCTGGATTTACTTTGCAATGTGCGAGCAACTGAGCCAGTTCCCGATTGGATGAACCCCACCAGCGAGGAACCGGAAGGGGCGGCGAGTAGCGTTGATGTCGAATCTGCCGCGACACTCGCCGCCTGATTCAGTTGATTCCCCGCTGCATTGTATAAGGTAAAGATATAAGTGACGCCTTTGACGAGAAACAATTGACATGACACCCCGGATGCATTCGACACTTCACCACGAGAATTCAGCGGGATCGGATTAGGCAATGGCGTTGCCCCAGCAGCATCCTGATAAGTGGCATAATTGACGCCGCCGACCTGGGTAAGTACGCTTCCTCCGACAGCGGGATTTCCTTGGTTGTCGAAGAATTGCTGAATTGTAGGTGGCGCTGATCCGACGATTGCTGTCATTTTGATGTTCCTGTGCTAAGATTTATCATGCTTAAATCGCTTTTGATTGTTGCAATTTTCACCATCATCGACGTTCTTAAACTTAAAGCGCACGATATTGGTTTCATTGTTGGTTCGCTTTTCTCTGTGATCCGGCGACGACTCCGCCGACTGGACCACCCCACTTCATTAGATCAACCAACGGCACGCTATTTTGTGTTGTTGCTACCCCCGGAGTCATCGTCTTATTCACCAAGCCAGCAGCGCGCGAGGATTGCAGAGACCCTTGAGCGGCATTAGCCGCAGTACTTAATCCCGGCACCGCTTTTGCAACTCCCAGCAAAGAATTAAGCGCCCCGCCTTTTACGGTTTGATTGACGAGATTTGCCCCCTGTGCTGCTGTATTTGATGTGTTCACGGCGGCAGCTACAGGAGAGAATTTCATGTCGCTTACAACGTCAGAAAGTTGCTTGAGTTGTGCAAATTTATCCGGTCCCAATAACGCCTGAAATCTCGCGGCAGAATTGGGATTATTGACGACTTTGTTTAATGCGGCTTCACTTACAACCGCCTTATCATCTGGCCTAAAACCAGTAGCAACCCCTTTGATATGGTTCATCATGGAATCTTGCAGCGCGGCGACTTGAGCAGGATCTTGCTTTTGCAACGCACTCATCATCTGTTGAATATCAGACTGATTCCCTTGAAGTACAAATCTCTGTAAAAACTTGTCAGGTTCCATACCGCTAACCGCTGCCCTAAGAGCTGGATTAGCATCCAGCGCCTGAAAACGCGCAGCCGCTGCCGCCCTAGCTTGCTGCGCTAACTGAACCGCTCCAGCGCCCTGTATATCGGCCCCAGCGCCGTCTGTAATACTCCGTTGCACTGCTTGTCTTAGTTGATCGAGGGCAAGCGCCTGCGGCCTGTTTGCTGGATCATAATTCTGGTTTATCGTCTTGATTAAGTTTTCGGCCGTCTCAATCGAAAACATTTTGTTTTGAGTGCCATTCATCAGGCCGAGGTTGTCAAAACTTCCGCTTACCCCTCCAGGAATTACGCCACCTTGCGATCCGGCTTTGCCGAAGTTTTGCAGGATTCCCGCATAATCTTGGGCTAGCCCTTGTAACGGAACTTGCAGGTCTTTCCCGGTTGAATTTTTGAAAGCATCATAAGCCGCTGTCACGCCTTGTTTTGCTGCTGTATCTCCTTTTACCAGAGTCTCAATTACAGGCCGCGCCGCAGTGACAATATCCTCTCCATTTTTTGCGCCCATCGCGTCAAGGTTTGCGATGAATGCACTGTTTTGGCCAACTAGCCCTTTCGTTATTGGTTCTCCTACGCCAGAGATTCCGCGCAGATTCATATTCACCGCGTAATCCATCGAATCGCGCGTGAGTTGGAATTTCTTGGGATTAACAGGGACAGGTAGTGTCTGTGCTTTAACAAGTCGGGAAAGTGCAGCAGGATCGATTTCCTGTCCTGTTTCGACTACTTTCTGAGCGAGCGTTTTTAGCCCTGCATACATATCCGGCGAAACTTGCGCCGCATCCACTCCCGCAGTTGATAAGGCATGAGTGACGGCTTGATCGGCAACAGCAGCAGGGCTTCCGCTGGTGATTCTATTCACGACATTGCGGGCAACATTGATACCGGCCGAAAGTGCTGATGCAAGCCCATACCCAATGACGCCGCCCGCAGCGCCACCAGCCGTACCGAGTATCGCCTGTTTGGCCTTTTGAACGAGAAACGAATCATTCGGGTCAGTTGCCGGGCTTGTGAGTGAATTGAGAACTGCACCCTGTACAGCACCTCTCCCAGCAGCCGCCGCGACACTGGCAGCAGGGCCAGCGTTGGCAAAAGGTAGAACATCCCCCGCACCAGTAAGCATGGCGCCACCAAAGCCTGCGACTTGCCCAACAGTGTTGGCCACTGGATGAGCTTCCTCATATGGGGCGTTTTGGGTCTCAAGATTACGCGCGCCGGTCGTGGCATCGTTATAAAGCCAATCTCCTGCCTGCTTGATAGAATCCGCTCCGGTTGCCTCCCCAGCCTTTCTGAGGCCATATCCTGCGAGTTGCTGCAATGCCAAAACGCCTGAACCAAACATTTTCCCCGCACCACTTCCAGCGCTTACAATTATTCCGGGCTTATCGGCTGATGTAGTCGCTGCGGTTGCTTTCGGTGATACGGCGGAAGATGTCGAATCAGAATCGAATTGTGTCAATAAAGGATCGGGTTGTGACGTTGGATTTGCACGTCGTTCCACCCCACCCCACGGATTACCGCTTGCAAGACGATTCTGGCTATTTGTTACGTCCGTTTGCAATGCAGCATCATTGGGATTGGCTTTGAGTTCGTCCTGCTTGAGACTCAATGCAGTCTGATCGCGACTAATCTGGTCAGCAGTAGCTACCTTCCAAGATGAATCCGATGTTGTAGGCTTCCCCGCATCAGAATCGAACTGCGATAACAAGGCGTCCATTACATCAGACCAAGTTGGCGCATCCCGGCTACGCTATTGCGTAGAGCCTTTTGATCGGCAGGCTTGAGACCTTGGATATATGCTTTTGCCTCAGGACTTCCTGGGCCAAGGTTTTGCCATTGAAACGCGCGCGGATCGGCAACGGCCTCTATTTTCTGTCGCATATCTTGATAGCCGCTTGAATTCCCCTGCCCATTATTGGAATATTTGAGCGAAGAGAGCTTATTTCGTATCGCCATGTTCAATTGAACTTGTGAGGCTATCTGATCCGCAGCCACTCCCATTGCTTGTGCATTCATGTGCGAATTCGGCTGTGCGGCTTGAATCAGCGCCTGTTGTGCGTCGGTAGAGGCTTTAGAGTTAGTGTTGATCTGGGCTAACTGTTTGCGGAGTAAATCCGTATCGGTTTGCAGATTGCCGCTGACCTTATCCCCAACCCCTAGCGTATTTAGTAGACCATTCACATAAGCCTGTCTATCGGCCTCAGTTCCGGTAACAGCCTTTTGTGCAAGGGCTTTCACATTCCCAGTTAGTCCGCTTATAAGTGCAGACCCCTGTGCTGAATTCTGCAATCCACTGAAATGCGTGTTCATGTCGCTTACATTAGCTGCCACACCAGCTTCAGAACCCATTGGGGGGCTTGCGGCAACTGACGCATTGCCATTAGTAGCACCTCCGACATACTCCATTTGATTCGTATTCGGATTGAATTTTGTGGCTGTCGGCGGAAGCGTCGTAGCGGCTGATTGATTCGGTGCGAGATTTCCAATCTGTACGCTTGGCGAATTTCCACCAACGGCAGGCGTAACGATTGCGGGAGAAACCGATCCTCCGAGTCCGACCGTCGTTGCGGTAGGCGATAGGCTTGCCTGTTGCTCAGTAGGCGACATCAAGGATTGCGAAGCGATAACGGCGGCCTGTGCGATATGCGGCCCTGGCGGAACGGTTCCAATAATCGTCTTATAAGAATCCACCAGTTTAGCTAAATCAGGATTATCGGGGTTTGTAGCCTTGAGATTATCTAGTTCAGTCGAATACGCTACGGGGTCTGTTACACCCGCTCGCCCCAGAACACCTATAGGCCCAGCAACAAGCGCCCGTTGAGATTGAGTCAAATTCTGTTTTGCCGAAGCCGCTTGGGTTTGCGCCGTAGAAAGCGTCGACATTTTCTGGGTATAGTCGGCCCCGGTATAAGGTGCAATCTTTGGCACCATTGCGTTGATCTTGCCCATATCAATCTGGCCATTAATCTGCCAGTTATTCGGGTCTTGCGTGAATTGTTGAAGATTCACGCGTTCAGTGTTCGCTTGTTGCGCTTTTTGAACCTCGACGTCTCCGAGTTGCAATTTCTGCGCATTGGATTGGATTCCTTGAGACTGCTGTTGCAGGCTCATCAGGTCGGAGATTGTTTTTAATCCGCGCGTTGGGTCGGGATTTACGCCAGCGGCTACAGGAGCGCCAAAATCAGCCATGTTTTATGTCCCTCCCGCTGCTATCAGGTAAGCCAAAGGAACCGCAGAGCCGCTGAGAGCGTTTGCCGCCCCAACAGTGCCAGCGGCAAGTGATCCGCCTGCTGCGGCTTGTGCTTGGGCGATTCCAGTTCCAAGCGAAGACCCTACCGTGCCGGTATTGCTTGCGGCGTTTTGTCCCAGCGTTGCAATATTGTTAAGCCTGTTAAAAATGTTATTTTGCTGTGTCTGCGTGTTGTTGAAATAGTTTTGATAGGTCTGACTCGCCAGCCCCTGATTGAATCCCATCAGGTCTTTAAGTGCCGAACCGGACAGAGCGCCCATTCCGGGAGTATCAGCATTCCGAATCGCCTGGCCTCCGGTTTTCAGCGCGAACTGATAGCCAGGGTAACTCTCTAATTGCTGTTGCGAAGGATTGAATGGCTGTGTAAGCGATCCATATCCTGATGCTCCGGTATTCCCTGATGTTCCAAGTAGATCATTTAATTGAGTCGTTGCACCATAACCCGCCTGCATGAACGGCTGTTCTTGCGAGTTGATGGTGTTAAACATCTGCTGCTGAGTAGCGGCGGCTTGTCGCTGTGCATTGGCCTGAGTATCAGCGGCAGAACTAGCGGCGCTTGAGCTAAGCGCTGCTGATCCGAGCATTGCACCAGCGACGGCGGTCATTCCCATAGCATCACCCTATAAAAGTTTCGCGTAAATGCGTTCGAACGGCTTGTATCCCAATACCTCAAGGATGGTTCCCCAGTCATTCGAAAGTTTCACGTTTTGCAGCACGCGCTGCACGCCGATGGCCTTTAGATTCTTTTCGGCAAATTGAATCAGCTTTATTCCGGTGCGTCCTTTTCTCACTTCTGGCGCCAAGAAAAGAACATCGCTGATTGCGGTTAAGCTGGATTTGTAGTGCATGTGCGGCATCACGAAATAGATTTGATAGCCGACTAGCTCGTTATTTTTTCGTGCGCTGGTAAAGTGCGCTATTCCCATGTCGCCAAGGTTTTGATACTTTTCCCAATCCGGGTCGAGTTTGATTAGTTCCTTATTGTGTGCGATCTCTTCCCAATGGCGAACCGTCAAAGTCTTCAGTCCTGCGACGATAAGCGCGAAGGGTTCCTGTGCGAACACAATAGGAACGTCGCTCATTGGATGATCAATCCCGACATGGTGAAGGTAATCGATGTCGCAGCGCTTGCATAGGCACGCAATGCGGAAGCTGCGGGGATGATCGCGCCGGCCAATTCAGGCGAGACGTAGGATTGCCCTGCGGCAAGCGTCATTGCTGAAATCAGTGTAGTAGCAGCAGCAAGGGCGCCACCCGTAGAGATACCCGCCGTGATTGTTACCGGGCCTGCTGTCGTATTGGTGAATACCGCTCGGCCTATTTTGGCCGAGGTAAGAGCGGGAGCGGTATAGACGGCTGCTGCGTCAGTAGCGGCTAATTGTGCAGGCGCTACGAGTTGTAGAAGGGTTAATGTGGTCATTTAACGAATGCTCCCAGAGGGTTGATTTGCACTCGCCTAAACGACGTAGCTCTATTGTATATTCATTTCAGCACGATGGATTGTGGCGAGTGATACCTAAGTTGGGGAATTACATACATGACTACCTCGCCCCTGAAAAATAATTGAAAATATTTTCAAAAATTACTTGACTTCCTCAAGGGAGTCATCTACCATACAGTTATGGATTCGTTGAATCCACCGCGCCTCGGGAGCAGGGGCAGGAG
>CAIUDK010000110.1 GCA_903897875.1 uncultured Hyphomicrobiales bacterium | reverse complement strand
GGATTGAGCTTTGCGGCCACGCATTTGGGCGCTGTTTATCTTGTGGGTGATATGGTGGGCTCTGCGCGTCGTGCGCAAGCGCAAGGTTGGCTGCAAGCAGCTGCGGCTGTTACCAGTGCAGCTGCGACGCTGATGGCGGGCCAAGTCTATGACAGTTTGGGACAGACAACCTATTTGGGCATGGCAGCTTTGGCGGGTTTGGGTCTGTGCTTTATTATGGCGGCTATCGCGTTGCGCGCACGCGCGCCCAAATCAATTATGCCGCAAAGTTCACCCTAGCCCCTAATTCGCTCTAACCCCAAAGCTCGCGCGATGGCGGATAGACGATAGAGCCCTCATAGCGCAGGCCATGGTCACGATCAGCTGCCAATAACAGCGGGCCATCAAGATCAACAAATCGCGCGCGCGCAGTCAAAAGAAGCGCTGGGGCCATGCCAAGCGATGTGCCAACCATACAGCCCACAAACAAAGCAAAGCCCAATCGCTCTGCCTCATCGGCCACAAGCAAGGCTTCGGTCAAGCCGCCGGTTTTATCTAGCTTGATGTTGATGGCATCGTAGCGCGTGCGCAAATCTTTCAATCCGTCGCGCGTATGCACACTCTCATCGGCGCAGATAGGCACAAGATGCGCGATGTTGGCCAGTGCTGAATCGCAGCCAGCGGGCAGGGGTTGTTCCACCAGCAGCACACCAAGGTCAGCGCAAACTTTTAGGTGAGATTCAAGTTGGTCTTCGCGCCATGCTTCATTGGCATCCACAATCAAATCCGCATCGGGCGCGCCTTTGCGCACAGCCTGCAAGCGCTCTGGATCGCCATCGCCTGCAAGTTTGATTTTTAAGAGTGGCCGATCAGCAGCTTTACGGGCCGCCTCAAACATTGTCTCAGGCGTGCCCACCGAGAGAGTGTAGGCCGTTGTTGCTGGCGATATGCGATGCAGACCCGCCAAATCCCATGCGCGCAACTCAAGCCGCTTGGCATCCAAATCCCATAGCGCACAATCAAGCGCATTGCGCGCAGCACCGGCTGGCAAAAGGCTTTGCAAGAGGGTGCGATCAGCTCCAGCCTCTATCTGTGCGCGCACGCTCTCCAGCGCTGCATAAACATTTTCAAGGCTCTCGCCATAACGCGCGTAAGGCACGCATTCGCCACGCCCCACAATGCCGTCGCGTTGCAGTGTCACGACAACAACGGCCGCTTCCGTCTTGGCACCGCGTGAAATCACAAAGGCGCTGGCGAGTGGATAGCGTTCAACGGCAATTTGAAACGATGTATTTCCCATGTCTGCTCCCTAGCACAAAGATGACAGGATGTTCCAGCCGGAGCTGCTCGACTCTCCCCGCCGTGGGGCTTAAACAATCGGCTGTGGCTCCTTTTGGCGAATCTTCTAGGCTTTTGTGATGCACAACCCCGGCTTCACCATCCAGACCAAAGGCGACAGCCTCTATTGCCTTTTGAATGGGCCCTGGACCTTGGCTGGTGCGCGCGCGATGGAGCAGGGCGCCGATCAGCTGATGCTGGCTGTGGGCGAGGCGCGCGACATTGTTTTTAATCTGGGCGCAATCGAGTCTCTTGATACGGCGGGCGCATGGTTGATCGACCGTTGCCGTGTGCAATTGCAAAGCAAGGGCGCGCAGGTTCGCATTGAAGGCGCAACAGATGCGCAAGTGATGCTGCTGGACCAAGTCCATTATCACCCCTTTGAAAAAACTCGCCAGCCGCGCGAAGGCGCGTTCTACGAGATGATGGCCGACATTGGCGATGGCGTTGTGGGCGCGGGGCGCGACGTGTTTCGTGGCATATCGTTTCTGGGCGAAATCACGGTCGCGTTCGTGCGCGTTTTTCATCCACGACGCTTTCGCCTGACCTCGATTGTCTATCACATCGAGAGCTTTGCGCTGCGTGGTCTGCCCATCATTATGCTCATCAATTTTTTGGTTGGCTGCATTGTTGCCCAGCAAGGCATTTTTCAGCTTCAAAAATTTGGTGCCGCCACCTTTGCCGTCGATTTGATTGGCATTTTGGTGCTGCGTGAATTGGCTGTTCTGCTCACCTCGATCATGGTGTCTGGCCGTTCAGGTTCGGCCATTACAGCCGAAATTGGTTCGATGAAAATGCGCGAGGAGATTGATGCGCTTCATGTGATGGGGCTCGATCCGATTGAAGTGCTCGTCATGCCGCGCATGATTGCGCTGGTGGTCAGTCTGCCATTGCTCACATTCTTGTCCGATATGTCGGCCTTGTTTGGCGGTCTGCTGCTCACGTGGGTTTATGGTGGCATTAGCCCCGAGGTTTTTTTGTCGCGGCTGCAATATGCCATCTCGTTCAACACGTTTTTCGTCGGGCTCATCAAAGCGCCGTTTATGGCGCTGGCCATCGGATTGATTGCCGCCACCGAAGGGCTTGCGGTTTCGGGCTCGGCTGAATCGCTTGGCCGTCAGGTGACGGCTTCGGTGGTCAAATCAATCTTCACTGTCATCGTGATTGATGGCCTGTTTGCGATGTTCTTCGCGTCCATTCGGTATTGAGGGCGATGATGATGAACCCATCACTGGCGCAAGAGGACATCATCATTCGCATTCGCGATCTTGTCGTGGGCTTTGGCCCCAAGCTAATTTTGGATCGGCTGGATCTGGATGTGCGGCGTGGTGAGGTGATGGGTTTTGTTGGCGGCTCGGGCTCTGGCAAAAGCGTGCTGATGCGAACGATTCTGGGTTTGGTGCCCAAAAGGTCGGGGCAGATGCAGGTGATGGGCCGCGACCTAGACCGCTTATCCACAGGAGATCGCAGCGCCATTGAACGCCGTTGGGGGGTGCTGTTTCAGCATGGCGCGCTGTTTTCTGGCCTCAATGTCATGCAAAATATTCAGGTGCCGATGCGTGAGCATATCAACGCTTCGCCGCGCTTGATGGATGAATTGGCCATGCTGAAGATCGAGATGGTAGGTTTGCCAGCCGATGCAGCTAATAAGTTTCCCTCGGAATTGTCAGGCGGCATGATTAAGCGCGCGGCCTTGGCGCGCTCATTGGCGCTCGATCCCGAGCTGCTTTTCCTTGATGAGCCCACAGCTGGCCTAGATCCGATTGGTGCCGCTGAGTTCGATGACCTTATTTCCACCCTACAAAAGACATTGGGTCTCACAGTTTTTATGGTCACTCATGATCTCGATAGCCTCTATTCGGTGTGCGATCGGATTGCAGCTTTGGCGGATAAGCGCGTGGCTATGGCTGGCACGGTTGAGGATATGTTGGCCTGCAATCACCCTTGGGTGAGGTCTTATTTCCACGGGAAGCGCGCGCGCCAAATGGTTGCAGCACCAACCATGCCTTGAAAGGCGCAACAAAGCTTGCCACTGTTGGGACAAGCTAAGGAGTCGTAGTCGAATATGGAAACACGCGCCCGCTATGCGCTGATTGGAGGCTTCACGCTGCTTGTTGTAGCGCTGGCCGTCGGCTTTGTAGTTTGGTTCTCAGGCGCTGATCAGCGTACCGAGCGCCGCGCCTATAAGCTTGTGTTCAATTCCTCGGTGTCAGGCTTGGCGCGCGGTGCGCAAGTGCTCTTTAACGGTCTGCGCGTGGGCGAAGTGACCGAATTGGAATTGGGCGAAGATCCGCGCGAAGTGAATGCCGTCATCGAAATCAATCCGCGGACACCCGTTAAAAGCGACACACGCGCGCGCCTCGAATATCAAGGCCTGACAGGCGTTGCTTCTGTCGCACTTTTGGGTGGCACATCTTCAGCGCCGCCTTTGACCAGCACCGGCGGTGGTCTGCCAATTATGTATGCTGAGCGCTCCGATTATCAAAACATCGTTGAGACGCTCCAAACACTGGCCGCCAAATTGGACGGTGTGATCGATAAGGTTGATAGTCTTATTGGTGACAGTTCCGGTTCGCTCAAAGCCACGGCGAAAAATATCGAAGTGTTTTCGCAAGTGCTTGCTGATAACAGCGGTGGCGTTTCTCAGACATTGAACTCAACCAAGGATTTGGTCGCAAAGCTGAGCAGCTCAGCCGATAAGCTGGATCGTATCTTGGGGACGTTTGCTGGCACGCCGGGTGCGCGCGGCACGTTTGATGAACTGTCCGATGCGGTCAAATCCATTCGCAAATTATCAGACTCGCTTGGTCCCGGTGTGCGCCAATATGAAGCCTTGGCTGCCGATGGGCGTCGCGCTCTGGATGAACTGAACCGCACCATGCGCTCATTGGAAAAGAACCCTCAACAGCTATTGTTTGGCAGCAAGCCAACCATGCCCGAATATAGCGGTCACTAGGAGTGTCTGTGTTCAAAGAGCCCACACACGCAAAGCCCACGCATTTGATGGCGGTGAGCGCGCTTGTGCTCACATTGGGCAGTTGCGCTGGTCCTGCGCCAGACACGTTTGATCTGACGGCAGTTGGTGCGCGCTCTCCTGTGAAGGTGGCGGCCCGCACCACGCGCGCTCAGATTGTTGTGCCCGAGCCCGTGTCGATCTCACCTGCCGATGGCGACAAGATTGTTGTGCGCACGCAAGAGGGGCTCTCAACACTTAAGGGCGCGCAATGGGCTGACCGTTTGCCGCGTCTGGTGCAAGCGCGTCTGGTGCAGACGTTTGAGAATGGTCGCCTCATTCTGGTGGTGGCGCGACCAGAGTCGAAAATTGCAGCGCAATATTCTCTCGTTACAGAAATTCGTCGCTTCGAGATTGATGTGACGACAGGCGAGGCCGTGGTGGAAATATCCGCCAAGCTGATTTCAGAGAGCGCTGGGCGTATTGTTGCGGCCTCGATCTTCACCGCCAGCGTGCCGGGTGGTGCGCAGAGTGGTGCGCAGGCATCCACCGCTCTTGATGATGCCTTAGGGCAGGTCATGACTGAGATTGCGCAATGGGCCCCCAGACACGTTTAGCTTTTCTGTAGTTTTTCTGTGATGCAGAAATGAAAAAGGGCGCAACCGAAGTTGCGCCCTTTTTAGTCTGTGCTTACTGCCTTGGAGCAGAAATTAAACGAAGCGCCCTGAGGCATGCGCCAGCATTGTGTAGACCTTGCCCGAATCTGAGATCAGGTAAGATTTCACGCGTGAGCCGTCGCGATCATCGCGGCTGATGTCGCCGATGAGACGTTCAAACTCTGCTGTGTAGCGATCAACGGTATCGTGGAATTCGTTGTCGCTGCGATAGCGGCGGCGGATTTCATCGAATGTTTGCTGACCTTGGCCGGTATAGAGGCGGCGCGAGAAAACATTCCGTTCGCCACGGCGCCAACGATCCCAAACATCAATCACTGCGTCATGATCGACCATGCGGGAAATGTCGCTCGACAGGCTGTCCAGCTGATCGGATGCGCGTGAGCCATCGCCACCCGTCTCATCGCGTGAGGCGCGGGCGAGCAGGTCCGAGAGCCAGCCATTGGTTGCCGAGCCGCCACCATTGCGTGGAGCAGGTGCAGTAGGCGCTGGGGCAGGTGAAGGACGCCGTGGTGGAAGATCGTCGAAGCCTGCAGACACAGGTTCAGCGATGCGAGCAGGCGAGCGCGCAGGGCGGCTCATCTGCTGGCTTCCCGAAATGGGCTCTGACACATCATATGCGCGACCCGAGCGGGCAACGATATCGGTGAGATCGTTGAGGGCTTTGATCTGATCGGCAATCACGCGACGCATCGCGGCTGCCTGTTCATTGGTTTCGCGTGGCAATTCGATGGCGCTACGACGCAATTCCTGACGTGTGTTTTCAAGCTCATGCTGAATTTCTTGGGCAACGCCGCGCAGCTCTTCAGACGAGGATTTGAAGCGACCCAAGGATTGATCGAAGAGATCGTTCATCTCGACATTGGCCTGCTCGTAGGCGGCACGCAGCGTTGCTGCTGTGCGCTCACGCTCGCGCATTGTCTCGGTGCGGATGTCTTCGAATTGCTGGCCAATGAGGCCAGACACATCCTGCGTCGAGACGCTGAGGAAATTGCCAACTTCACGCGCACGGCTTTCGGCCGAGCGGAAGGTGTCTTCGATGCGGGTGCTGAAGCTGTTGAGCATCGTGTCCACATCGCCGGCGCGCACATCAACAGTGATCATCAGATGTTCGATCAGCTGGCGACGGGTTTCAAGCATGGAGTCGAAGTCCAGCTGCGAGCGCTGGAGATTGACCATCGTTTCATCGAGCTGGCGATTGTGTGAGCCAATCTCATTGGTCAGACGCTCAACGCCGCCCAGTGTGACTGCGGCCGTCTCATCAAGCGAGGTGACCTGAACATTGATGTTGTCCAAGGCGTCTTGGAATTGGACCACATTCGTCGAGAGGCGAGACTCGATGTTTCCGAGTGCATCGCCAGCGCCGCCGACAATGGATTGCAACGCAATGTTAGCTTCCGATAGACGCTCAAGCACTTCGCGCAGATCTGTGCGCAAGGTGTGGTTGGCATCGGCCAGAGCGCCGATGGATACGGCTGTGCTGGAATTGACGGTCTCTTGCAGAGCGGTTGCTGAACTGTCGATAGCAGCTGACAGATCGCGCTGACGTTCTTCCATCGTACCAACGAGGATTGCGCCGCGTGTTTCCAGAGTCTGGCTTGCCAATTCTCCAGCAGAGGCGATCCCCTGAGCCACTTCGTTGCCGCGAGCCGAGATCAGATCGATCAGCATGGGGCCCTGTGTTTCCAACAAGGTCTTCAATTCGCCAGAACGTGAAATTAGGCTGTCGTTGAGGGCGCGTGAACGCTCGTCGAGCGAGGCTGTTATCAAGCCGCCGCCGGTATCGATTGTGGCATGCAGTTCTGCGATTTTTGCACCCAGCGTCTGATTGAGTTCTACAATCTTAGCGCCGAGCGTTGCGTTGACCGTCTCAGGATCAACAGAGCTCGTGATGGCGGTCATGCCTTCATTGAGCACATTGGCCACTTCGAGTGCATGACGGGCGAGGTTCTCGTTGAGTGTGCGTGCGCGCTGCTCAAGACCCACATCAATGCGGCTGATGACTGTGTCGAGGGCGCCGGCAACTTCACGTGCGCGGAAGCTTGCGCGCTCGTTGAACTCTTCAACCTTGCTCTCAAGGATCGTTGCAGCTTCATGCGTGCGTTGGCCCAACGCTTCGTTGAAGCCTTCAGCGTGGTTGGCGAATGCCGATTCCACAGCACCGAGCTTTTCATTGACGGTGCTGGTGAAGCGGTCTGAATGGCTGGCAATTTCAGAGGCCAGCAATCCACCCTGCATCACAACGGATTCTTCAAAGGCTGCCAAACGATCCGCGATGGTAACGGTGACGCGATCGCCATGTGTGCCAATCGACTCCACAGCTTCGCCAGCCAATGCTTGGAAGCTTGAATTGAGGGCATCGACCTGAGCGGTGATCTGCTCCTGCATAGTCTCGTTGTGCTTGGTCAACTGCGCGGTCAACTCGTGACGCGCGTTCTCCAGCTGCTCGCTGGTTTTGCGTGTGCGTTCTTCGATGATGCTGGAGACTTGATCGCCGGCACCAACGAGAGCGGAATAGGAATTGACGATTGTGTCGTTCAACGTGCTGGTGCGCTCAGCAAGCAGACCCGACATTTCATCGCCGAAGTTGGCAAGCTCGGAGCGGGCGCGGTCGATGGATTCTTGAACGCCAGTCGTGCGCTCAGTTATCATGCCAACAAACTGATCGCTGACAGCGACGAGTTCTTCGCGTGATGAGATGAATGCATTTTGTGCAGCGA
The DNA here is from genome assembly GCA_903897875.1 of uncultured Hyphomicrobiales bacterium. Taxonomy (GTDB): domain Bacteria; phylum Pseudomonadota; class Alphaproteobacteria; order Rhizobiales; family Beijerinckiaceae; genus Terripilifer. Next base: position 8,707 of record CAIUDK010000110.1, on the reverse strand, counting down.
TTGTGCGCTCGCTGATGAGAGCTGCAATGCTGTCGCCAACATTGGACAATTCATCGCGTGAGACGGTCATGATGTGATGCACTTCGCCGGTACGCTCGGCGAGTGTTGTGCTGATGCGTTCTGCAACGGAGCCAAATTCTTCGCGTGAGGCTTCCACCATCTCGCGCATGGCATCTGTGCGGCTTGTCAGCATATTGATGACATGCTCGCCAGTGGCTGAAATTTCGGCGCTGCTCTGATCGAACAATTCGCGGGCGGCATCTGAACGGTCGCCAATCAGCTGACCGACGCGCTCGGCCGTGCCTGTCAAGCGGTCTTCAAGCGCATCGCCATGAAGGGTGATGGTCTCGTAGATCTGCTGACCGACTTCGGAGATGCGCAGGCTGAGGCTTTCACCGCGGGATGAAATTGTCTCAGCAATACGATCACTTGCTTCGTCCAAACGATGCGTGACATCGGCGCCGCGCATGCCCAAATCAACAACAAGCGCTTCGCCTGTTGTGCGCAGACGATTGTCGATGTCGTCGATGCGGTCGGTGAGGGTGAAGGTGATGTTCTCAGATGCAATGCTGAGCTTTTGCGTCACATCATCGCCTGTGACCGCAATGCGATCGACGATTTCTGCGCCGCGCTGGCTGATCTGGTCAACAAGCACATCGCCGGTGCGGGCGAGGTCCATGCCGATTTCTTCGCCCTTGGTGCCCAATGAGGCTGAGACGCGTGCGCCTGCTTCCGTCACAGATACGGCAATGCGTTCACTGGCTTGATCGAGCTGAGTGGAGAGCGAGTCATGAGTGCTGGAAATGGCGGCGCGGACGCGCTCGGCATTGGTGACGATGGCTTCACGCTCATTGGCCAATTCGTCGATGAGTGAGCGAATGCGGCGTTCGTTGTCTGTGTAGGAGCGTTCGAGGTTGGCAACTTCGGCGCGCACAACAGTTTCGAGCTCACCGGCGCGAGCCAAAGCGCGTTCGACGCTGTCGCCCATAGATGTCACCTCGCGGCGGATTGCCTGCGAGAGGGTAACAACTTGTTCGGTCGCAAACGTTTCGGGCTCAGCCAGACGGATCACGATCTCAGTCATCGAGCGGGCGGTGAGGCGCATTTCTTGAATGCGGCGCGCAAGATTGGCGGTGATGAAGAAGAATAGGCACGGGCCAAAGGCAGATAGCGTGAGCTGGGCGATTTGATAGAAGCCGAACACGTCTGAAGAGGCTTTGACGTTGATGCCATAGAATGTGGTGGCGCTGACCTAAGCAGCCGAGAGAACAGCGGCAATCACATAGGGGCGTGGGCTTGGATGATATTGAAGGGCTTGCAGAATTTGGCCAACGGAGCGGCGGTCGTCGTTGGCTGGCGATGAGGGGGCTAGTTTGGCTTTGGCTGTGTCAGGCTCGCGCGCTTTGGTCGCGGCTGGTGCGTCCTTTGGTGCGTCGACCCGTTTTGACTCGGATTTGGAGGCGTCCGTCTCCGCAGAGGCTGTTGCCATATCCGCATCTAGGCTCAGGGCAGCCTCAATTGCGGATAGTGCCGCTTCTGTCGGGTCCTGATGCTTCGGGTTCGTAGCCATTTTCCTGCCTCTTCAAACGCATCCCCCCGAGCCGAAGCTCGTGGGTCCGATCATGCCGTGCACTGTTTTGGCCTCGTGCAGGCGTGATCCTCCTTATTAAGGATTAATCAATTTACCCTGATGGGGGCCCGAAAGAAACCGGACTGCCACGCCAATCTAAAACGTCGTTAACGCGAAATTCACCGGGGAGGTGAGATTCTTTCGTCCACTTGCCAAGTTATCAACTGCCAAGCCGCTTAAGCTCAAGCTTTAGGAGCCAAATCTCCTGCTAAGTCAGAGCTTTGCTTGGCATTTTGTCGGAGTTTCCATGCCACGCGCCGCCCATTCAATGACGAACTGGAATGACAATACTAAGGCAAGGGCTGAGATGACAGCCCTGCCGGTACTGGATCTGGTGTACTTATCCCGCCAAACATTGGGTGATGTGGCGCTGGAGTTAGAGCTCCTGTCCACCTTTGACCGACAAGCTGGCCTAATTATGGCTAGGCTCGACGCTGCCTCCGATATGGCGCAGGGCTCGAAGGCGGATCTTGTCCATACGTTGAAAGGCTCGGCCCGCGCTGTTGGCGCCTTGGCTTTGGCCTTTGTGGCAGATATTCACGAAGGCGTGTTGCGGGCAGGGGTTGGCGGCGAGGTTGAATCTGAACTTAAAGCCATGCTTGGCGAGGCCGTTGTGGCGGTTCGCGCTGATATAAAGAGGCTCCTTGCCTAAAGTTAACATTGGCCTCTCGATCTTTTGGCAGTTGCGGCTCGCCAAAGTCTGTCTCTTTCGTTAGATGAGGGCAGGATTTTCTGAGGGGCATTCATCATGGTGACCATTACTTTTGTAGATTCCACTGGTCAGTCACGCAGCGTGGCAGGCGAAGAGGGTTCGACCGTGATGGAGGTCGCCATTAAGAATGGTGTGCCGGGCATCGATGCCGAATGTGGCGGGGCCTGCGCTTGCGCCACCTGCCATGTCTATGTGGCCGATGAATGGGTTGAGCGTTTGCCTAAGGCCGAGCCTATGGAAGAAGACATGCTCGATTTTGCACATGATGTGCGCCCCAGCTCGCGCCTGTCGTGCCAGATCCGGCTTCGCGCCGACATCGATGGGCTGGTTGTGACCACGCCAGCTAAGCAGGGCTAAGATAGAGCCAATAATTCAACATATTCTTTTTGTGATATTATTTAGTTTCCAAAAACAATCTGTTGATTTATGTAAGCGCTAAGTCTCCGCCACCTTTCGTCCAATTTCTGAAGAAGCTGCGCTTGCAGCAGAGGACCACTTCATGACCGATATCATCAAGACCGATGCCGTGATCGTTGGTGCAGGGCCTGTTGGGCTTTTTGCAGTGTTCGAGCTTGGGCTTCTCGATATTCGGGCGCATGTGATCGACATTCTGCCGCGCGCTGGTGGCCAATGCACCGAGCTGTATCCCGAAAAGCCGATCTACGACATTCCGGGTTTTCCGCTCGTCACAGGGCAGGGCCTTGTTGATAATTTGCTGGAGCAGATTGAGCCATTTCATCCAACCTTCCACTTCAATTGCATGGTGGAAAGTTTGGAACAGCTAGGCACGCCAGAGGCACCTTTGTTTCGCGTCCAAACCGATGCTGGCGATGTGTTCGAAGCCAAGACAGTGATTATTGCGGCCGGTGGTGGATCATTCCAACCTAAAAAGCCGCCCATCACAGGCATTGATAGCTATGAAGGCACGTCCGTTTTCTACGCTGTGCGCAAGATGGAGTCCTTCAAGGGCAAGCGCGTGTTGATCATCGGCGGTGGTGATAGCGCCTTGGATTGGACGCTGAACTTGCAGCCCATTGCTGAGCGCGTGACACTCATGCATCGCCGCGACGCTTTCCGTGCGGCACCTCATTCCGTTAATGCGATGCGCGAACTTGTCGCAGCCAATAAAATGGATTTTGTTTTGGGCCAGGCCACATCACTGGAAGGTGAGAATGGTGTGCTCAAAGCCGCCGTTGTGCGTGGTGAAGATGGCAAGACATTCGAATTGCCTTGCGACGTGATGATGCCATTCTTTGGGTTGACGATGAAGCTCGGCCCGATTGCGCAATGGGGCCTCAACCTTCACGAACAGCTTATTCCGGTTGATACAGAAAAGTTTGAGACCAATGTGCCCGGCATTTTTGCCATTGGTGACATCAACACCTATCCCGGCAAGCTTAAACTGATATTGTCAGGTTTTCATGAAGGTGCGCTAGCGGCCCAAAAGGTTCACCGCTATGTCTATCCTGATAAGAAATTGCTGTTCCAATATACGACGTCGTCGACCAGCTTGCAGAAGAAGCTTGGAGTGGCATAGTCGGGCTTAATCAAAGAGATTTTACATGTCCCATGGTGTCCCTTCCTCGTCGCTTTTGGTTTGGATGCCATGGACAGACCGTGCCGGTCGTATCTCTTGGTTGAAGCTTGCTGTTTTTCTCGCAACCTTGGCGCCATTGATTTGGATGGCCGTCAAATGGAACTATGATTTATATTCAGCCAAACCGCTAACAGACGCCATTCGCGAAAGCGGTGATTGGTCGTTGCGCATTCTGGTGGCCTCACTGGCCGTGACGCCGCTGCGGTTTATTTTCAAATGGAATAGGCTGATCCTTGTGCGCCGCATGTTGGGGCTCGCGGCTTTGGCCTATGCCCTGTTGCATGTCGCGCTTTATTGCGTCGATCTGCATTTTGCATGGCTGCAAATTGTCACTGAAATTGCGATGCGGTTGTTCCTGACCGTTGGTTTTATGGCAACTGTTTTGCTGGTTCTGCTTGGCATCACATCCAATGATTTTAGCATTAAGCGTCTGGGTGGAGCGGGCTGGAACAGGCTGCACACTTGGGCCTATGCAACAGCCCTTCTCAGCCTGCTGCATTATTTTATGGAAGTGCGGTTGGACGCTTATGAGGCTGTGCTACTCGCAGGCGTCTTTGCCCTTCTGATGATCTATCGCGGGCTGCGCAAAAGACACTTTGCACCGAGTGTATGGAATTTGTTGTGGGTGAGTGTGGCTTGTGCGGCAGCGACCGCCATTACCGAGGCGATCTATTATTCCATCGCCACAAATTTTCCGGCCCAGCGCGTGCTGCTGGCCAATCTGGATTTTGATTATTCTATCCGCCCAACATGGTGGGTGCTGGCAGTGGGCTTAAGTGTAACCCTCGCCGCTCTTGTGCGTGATTATTTTGCTCGGTCAAAGGCGCAAGGTTAGAGCGGCCGCACACAAGCGCGGCCGCCACAGATAAAGCTACCAAATAAAAACTACCAATGCCTCCGGTGCCCATAGCCGCGACCACGAACATGTCCGCAAAATTTGCGTGGGCCATAGGGTGTGCGTCTCCAACGGCAAACCCAAGCCACATTATCCACGCTAGGCGTGCCTTGAGTTGCTGCCTGTTGGGCAGCACCTGCCGAGAGGGGCGCGGCGTTAGCAGTCAGCGGCGCGAGAAGACCCAAGCCTGCGAGTGTGAGTGACGAAGCCAGCAGAAAATGAAGTGGGCGCATGGTTCATACATCCTTTCGTGTGATCGGAAATGCGATCAATATGTCTAAGCTACTCCGCGGCAGATGGCTGGAAGATGAACGGAATCGCCGCACATCCCGTTCCCGCCTACTTTTTTTCTTCAACCTTAATGCTGCCTTCCATATTTGACACGGCCTTGCGCACAAGCGCTTCATCAATCCGCAAAGGGCCTATTTCTACTGCCGCCATATTCATCATGAGCCGCTGTAGCGCGGGTGTGGGTTTTCCCTCATCGGAGAATAAATGCAGATCGTCGTTGATGGATGAAGCAAGGCCCAAGATTGCACGCTGCGCATAATTGCGAATCCGCAAAGTCTCGCTGGCGCATCCAGACATTGCGGGCGCGCTAGGCAAGGGCATCGGCTTTAGCGTGTCATTTTCTGGTGGCACCAATGACGACAATTGCACGGGGGCTAGCTTCACATCATGAATGGGAATTTCTGTCACGCCCGCCATGATGGATGGGGCTGGCAGCATTTTGAACGCGGGGCTCGGTTGTTTGATCGCGAGCCGAATGGGTCGTCTGCCACCCGCCAACCAACGCGCGCGCAAAGTGTTGGCCAAACCATGCGTTGCAAATGCATCAGGCCCAGCTTTAGCAACACGGGCAGCTGCGCGCGGTTTTGTCCTTGCTTTTGCAGTTGCTGTGAGCGTGGACGCAGAACATTGCGCCGGCGCCCAGCGCGATACGATTTGGAGCGCAGTGCGTCTGCCAAAATTCAAATAATAACGGCGCAGCAAATTGGCTGCGACATCAGCGCCTTCTTGCGCCGAGCTAAAAGCCACATGGCCCTCAGCGTCCGCCGTCAACATGCCGCGCCAACCAGTGCCCTTCACGCACCAATAATTGTTGAGCCTGACGCAGCGGCTCAGCCCGCGCAGATCGCGCCCCAAAAGCAAAGTGAGCGCATTCTCAACTGGCAGATCCAAAGCGTTGGCAGCTTGCCAACGCCAATTGCTCACTGTGCGATCTTGCGCCTTAAACTCGACAGGTGCGGGTGGGAAAGCTGGCGCGCTGGAGAGATCCGCAGCCAGTGACAGCGGCACAATTGCATTGAGAAGAAACTGCACAACATCCCAGACCATGCATCACAAATCGTGCGCATGGGCATTGATAGCAAGCGCCGCGGTTTGGCTATTTGGCCAAAGTGGCGGGCGTGACATATTCCTTTAGTCGGCCCGCATAAGGACTGGCTTGGGCCCAAGTGTTCATTTCAAAATCGATGACAGCCAAAGCTGCGGTGGGAAATCCTTGCGCCAAATGTGCAAGCTGAGACGCCTCGCCAGAGCCTGTCAGATAATGCGCCAACTCGCTGATCCCCGGATTATGCCCCACAACGAGAAGCGTGTGCACATGGTCGGGTGCGGTGTGCAATTCTTCCAGCAAAGTCGCGGGGTCGGCATGATAGAGCCGCGGCTCTAAAAACACAGGCACATGCTTGCCCACAGCTTCCAGAACTTGGCTCAGCGTTTGGCGCGTACGCCGCGCATGGGACACAACGGCGGCATCGGGAATGAGGCCAGAGCTACGTATCCATTCGCCCATAGCCAAGGCATCATCCAAGCCACGCTTGGTCAACACACGCTCCAGATCGGTCTCAGCCGAATGGGGCACCGCCTTGGCGTGACGCAGCAAAAGAAGTCGACGCATAAGGCTCCCCCCAAATGGTGTTGGGGCCTAGCCTAAGACGCCAAACGCCAACGCACAATGGGGGCGGGGAGGGGGGAGGTGGGGTGTTTGAAATGTAAAAAAGTCATTTTATTCCCTCAGACCAACTCGCTGGTGAAGTAGGTTGTAAATGAGCTCTTGTCCGTATTTTTCTCTAATACTCTCTAGGAATGTTGGCTCAACAGATGAAAGATAAGCTATACATCCACACAAATAGCTCAACCTATCAGGTTCCAAATTTCCAATCTGGTATTTGTATATGAGACTCTTAATCTCACGTTTTTTATCTCGACCAACAGATATTTTTTTATCAGGTGTAATATTAAGACCGGTTACTATTCTCCTATGTTTAGACGACGTTAATATTGTCTTTTTCTGGTTGATCACGAGCTTTAGGATGGGGTCGTGAAATACAATCTTTGAAATTTTATCTATGTTTGTTGGAAGGCAATTATGATCAGACGTAGAGAAAAATAAATCATCGGCATATCGAGTATATTTAATCCCAATACGGGCGCAGAATTCATAAAGGTTCGTGTCAATATCAAACATCACGGCATTTGAAATAACCGGTGACGAAGGGGCACCAATCACTAGGCCTCCATGTCGGGTAACAATGTTGATAATGATATCAATGTCGCTTTCACTTATCCAATCAGGTAGAAAAGATCTTCGGGAAACTAGAAAAGCTTTTAAGTGTTTCCCTTTTATCGACGGAAAAAAATTCAGAAAGTCTAATCTTAAGAGAAACCTGCTGTCCACATGTTGCCTTGCGTTGTGAGCAATTGACCTTCCTTCGCGATATGCCATCGCACATTGATGCATAGGCAGTAAGCTAAAAATGTGCCTATCGAGCCATCTTTGCAAAAATTTAACGGGCCGTGACGGATGTTCAATTAACCTTTTGCCACCGGTTTTTTTCTCGATTTCAAAAACCTTGTATCTGCGCCCGGCCGTTCGAGCTATTAACTCGATATCCTTTTGATTTAAGCTGGTTGAACGGCAGATTTTTTCAATGATCATAATTTCTCCCCGCGGAGAAACCGTGGTGCATGTTTCCGACAGAAATCCAAATGGTCCATTCTGAATTCCGTTTGACTGAAGCCTCGCAATTCTAACAGATTTTCAATATCAAGGTCTGCCCAAAAGTGTCCGTCATCTTCGTTTTTAATAAATTTTATTGATATAAGAATTGAAACCAGCTCTTCAATTCGGTTCTTTCTAAAGCGCTTAAATAAACGCGCTATAATGATCATTATAGAGTCAATGTTTAGAGACGGGTATAATCTAATAATGAAGAAAAGTATGGCAAGTTGGGTCTTAGGGGGAGCTTTTTCAAAGGATTCAAAATTAACATTTTTTATCCTAAAGGTAGCGAATTCCGACAGTCGTGCTCTTATGATACTGAAATCTGGCTGATCAGAAAATTCAATTAATAAAGTTGGTTTGTAAGCTGAATCTTGCGCAATGGTGGCTATTGGGCCGTTGTTCACAAATGAGCTTGTCTGCTCAGACAGCATATTCACTACTAAACATTTTTTTCTAATTTGTTTAACCGCCGAGAAAAGGCCTAATTCAGCAAATGAGCCAACAGATTCCGGAAAGATTAGGACGCAATCTGCAATATCAGCGAGCAATGTCTCAAACAAATTGAGATTTAAAAAGCGAGGTTGGCCGTTACTGCTAATTTCCATCGCTATCGTTTCAGCTAAAAAAAAGTGAAAGCCAGGAATGTTGTCTTGGGCATGAGCGAGGAATTTTGCCCGCATGCTAGCCGAATTAGCTGGGCCGCCGCAGACAAAAACTAGTTGGTTGCGAGGACGGAGATAGATTTCAGATTGTTCAAAATGATGAGCCACCCTCGTCAACATTTTTTCAAAGACGGGATGTTTAAAAGGATGGCTCATTGCTCTTACTTTTCGCGCGGCGGGTTTTACGGCACGCTCTGCTTG
>CAIUDK010000109.1 GCA_903897875.1 uncultured Hyphomicrobiales bacterium | reverse complement strand
GTGACCGTTATCGCCAATCACCACAATATCGATTTCAAGATCGTTCAATCGGTCTGCGCAATCAATCACGATCTTTGTATTTTTATGGCGCGCTTTGCTCCCTAGCAAAAGCACGTACGGGCGCTTGAGCTTTGCCATGACATCTGGATTTGCGCGTTCAGCATTCCATGCCAAAGCATGTTCATGCCCATTGTAGATCACATGAATGTCGTCACGTTCGCGAAAGCCATAGGCTGCAATGCGATCTGCAGAGTGGTTAGAGACGGTGGTGAGCTCACGCACACGTTTGCACAACAATGGCAACATCACGCGATACGCTGCCCTGTAGCTATATTTATAACTTTCAGGCACGTCGTAAATATTGAGATCGTGAACGCACAGAATGTGTCGCCGTGATGCAATTGGCCCCGAATTGCAAAGACTCAACAGACCGCCCTCACCTGCGTTAGGCAAAACCGCTTGATCCCAAACATAGCCGCCACCGTTCGCGGTCTCATATGTTGGAATGTAATGCAGATCTAATTTATGGTTTCGGCCTGGTGGCGTTATCAATCTAATATCGAGATGCGCGCGCAGGTCAGCATTTTCAGCGAGAATTCCATCCAACGCTTTTGTAATTTCGCCGGCATAGCGCTGAACACCGGTCTGGGGCTGCGTTAAAAACCGCCCGTTGACGCGCCATTGTCCATTGTTAGCGTGACCATCGTGTTTTGGGGATGCGTTGTTGGGGATGAAATCACTTCGATCGATCAACGCACACCTCACGTCGTTTTGATTTTTTGACGTTAAATTTCGTGCGTAAACGGTCAAGCAAGAGCGGAGCTGTTGCGCCCAAACTCGTCACGAAAATTGACCATGATGCAGAGGCAGAATGCGAGGGAGAATTATTGGATAGACAAAGACCTCAACAGTAATTTGCGTTCTCATTAAGACGCGCAATAATCAATTCAGGATATTCGGCCGAGCCATTTCCTAAATTCGGCATTCAGTTCTATCGAGGCTGACCAACAACACTTAGGTAACAGCCGTTCAGCTGCGGCAATCACTGGCGTTTCATTGAAAGCGCAGTTTCATGCTGCAACGCAACCTAGCGATGAAAATCGGAGTTGTTCATTTCCCTTAGGAGCGAGCGATATTTTGTGGGCTCAGACAAAAGGCCCTGCCTCTGTCGAAAGTCATGCGAACATCGCCATCCATTTCGCACACTCTATGACCGCTGCGTTCGCACGGCCGTGCGCCAATGCCAGTGACGGTTCTTGTATTTCTGCACAACTTTTTTGGAAAATATTGGAAGTGTCCGTGCGTGTGGCGGAAATATTGGACGCACAGGCGCCCGCCGAAATCACCAAGATCAAAAAGGTTAATGATAAGTAAATAAAATGGTTAATAGCGTATTAACTATTACATACTGTTGCAATTTCATCACCCATGAAGCGTTTCGCTACTATTAGCGCGAACTGCTCTTGCTCGATTACGTTCGTGTCTGTTAGAGATACATCATAGTAATTCAGAAGGGCATTCTCTCCTTCGCTGCGTTTAGCCGTTTTTGGCAAGTTTTTAGCGTTCCGCCCTTTGGCAATTAATTGATTTTTTAAGGATCTAAAATGTATCGTTCACTTACCAGCGCTGTCGTACTTTCCATGGTTTCTGGCGTAGCTTTCGCCGCCGATCTTCCAAGCCGCAAGAATGCGCCTTTGGCTCCCACGACACCTTCAGCATATTCTCACGCCACCAGCGCCCCTGTGGGTGCATTCGTATGGGACGGCTTCTACGTCGGCGCCCATGCTGGCTACGGTCTGGAACAGATTGACGGAACCGAGAGCGGTGCTACTGGCACGCTGCAGACCTACTCCATCAAGCCACGTGGCTTTATGGGCGGCGTTCATGGCGGCTATAACCTCACATTCGGTTCGTTCCTCGCCGGTCTAGAAGCCGATTTGGACTACACTGCTTTCAAGAAGTCGGCCTCTTTATCGACTGTCACTGTCTCGGGTGGTGATACGACTACGTCAATCACAGACGCGAGCGCAAAAAGCGATTATCAGGGTTCGATCGTCGGTCGTCTTGGCTATACGCTTGATAACATTTTGGTTTATGGCCTTGGTGGTCTTGCGGCTGCGCACAACAAAGCATCCTATGATGGATCGGTTGTTGTTACCGGCACAAACCCTGCCGGCCCGTTTGTAGCTTCGCTGACGTCATCAAAGATCAAGATTGGCTGGACAGTTGGTGCCGGTGCTGAATACGCGTTCACAAACAACTGGATTGCTCGCGCTGAATATCGCTACGCTGATTTCGGCAAGACTTCCGACACGTTTGGTGCAACCACTGGCGTTTTCGCGGCTGCCAATTCGGTATCCCGCAAGATCACCGAGCATACAATCAATCTCGGTCTGAGCTATAAGTTCGACACAACTAGCCTCACACCTTTGTTGGCTCGCTACTAAGCGTCCCAATACCGACACGAAAGCCCGGCTTCTCAGCCGGGCTTTTTTTTGGCCAAATGGCCGAAGTGGTTGCAACGGACATCAGCACGTGGCAATCGAAACCTATGCAGACTCCTGATAGCACCGCCTCAGCGCCAAAAATCTCTTTCGTCTCCTTGGGTTGCCCCAAAGCCTTGGTCGATTCCGAGCGTATCATCACGCAATTGCGGGCTGAGGGCTATGAGATGGCCCGGACGCACGCTGGCGCTGACGTCGTCATTGTGAATACTTGCGGGTTCCTTGACAGCGCCAAGGCTGAATCTCTGGAGGCCATCGGATCGGCCCTCAAGGAAAACGGCAAGGTCATCGTGACCGGCTGTATGGGCGCTGAGCCTGAGCAGATCCGTAAAGCCTATCCCAACGTCTTGGCGATTACCGGGCCCCAAGCCTATGAGAGCGTTGTGGCTGCGGTTCATGAAGCCATTCCGCCGGCCCATGATCCCTATCTCGATCTGGTGCCGCCACAAGGCATTAAGCTAACGCCGCGCCATTACGCTTATCTAAAAATATCAGAGGGTTGCAACAATCGCTGCAGCTTCTGCATCATCCCATCCTTGCG
>CAIUDK010000108.1 GCA_903897875.1 uncultured Hyphomicrobiales bacterium | reverse complement strand
GGGTGTGCCAGCGTTTCCATGGGTACAGGTCCTCTCCGGTTTCGTCAGGGCTCAATCGGTCATCATTAACCACGACTTGAGGTCCTGAACTGATGCTCAGGTTATTAACCAAACCTCGAACCGTGGCGTTACTGACAACTTGTAAGTCCTCAAGGATATCCGTGAGACCGTTTCCAACGGGCGTACCTGGAACCTTCTCAAAGCTCGTGAGAAAGTAAGGAGAACGCTGCCGAGGGCTGGGGGAAAGTTGACATTTAATAACATGCGGGCCAATGCACCAGGCTTGGACATGGTAATCGCGCAATTCGTCTGGCACAGCCAAACCGTAATCCTGAAGCATTCGGCCCTGAATATTGCCATTAAAAGCCATCATTGATATGAGGCGGGATCGGTTCCACATCGGGTTCTCTTTGTTTTCGAGAACCGCTCTTTCCGCATCAGTCGTGTCCCAATTATCATACAATCCCCCTCTACCATATTCATCCAGGACTGCTCTAAGTTCATTCTGATTATATCCGGGAAGGTCAAGGAGATCGTTGAGTTCGGCCCGGGTGAGTTTGAGTTTTTCGATGATGTCTGCATTGGCTATATCTGATACACCAGGTGTCCACCAAATGTCAAATGGCGACACACGGCGCCACATAAGCTTGGGCTTCTGCACCACGGTCGGCTGGCCCCCGCCAGGCGGCCAAACCACTTCCGGCATGATCTTGACTTCAGGTCCGCAGATCACGCCAAATGGGAAAATCGGTAGGTCGACAAGGAATTCGGCAAATGCATGGTAGAAATGGCCTTCACGCAGGATGTCTTCGATTTTGTCGTCCGAATCGCGCGCCTGCTGAACGGCTTTCTTTTTGGCCGCGTCCATGGCACTCTCGAGCAGCGAAGTGCGGCGTTGCTGTACATCATTTGGATCAGGCGGCTTACCCTGTTGCTGGGTCACCATCTGCCCTTCTAGCTTCATCAACGCGTCAATGTTTTGCTGGATTTCGTCCGGGATTTTTGGGGCACTAGGGGGCTTGACCGCCCAAGGGCGAGTATCCCCGAGATAAATGTCTCGCAAAAGCGACGATGCAGCGCGGCATTTTTGGGCGATAACCCGCGCATAAACTTCGCTACCGCCGAAACGTCGAATTTCACGGAGTTGATTGGCATCATATTGGCCATTGAAGGTCCTCAAACAGATCAGCAACCGCTCCGACCAGCCGGCCGACGTGTTGCGATGGTTACGAAAAATTTCCCATTGGCCCTTAATATACGCACATAATTGCTGCGGATTTTGCACCGGCGCTTGGTTGGCCTGGGCCTGCATCCGGGCGCGATCGGCCTCTTGCTGTTGTAACACGTCTTCAGGGATGACCTGGATAACGCCACTTTGGCCCAATGCCATATCAGACATTTCAATGAAATCCGCTAGTTCAGCACGCGCTGAAATTCAGAATAGCGAGCGTATCTTTGTAATTCGTTAACATTTCAGCCACTTGACGGGAGTATAATTTCGCGCTAGGAGCTTCCCCATGGATGAGTTACCGGCTGAAATCCACGATCCAAAGCTAGACGATACACAGTTAACAAAACTGGCGAATGAACTCGCCAGCGGCACGTTCCCGCCGCACATAGTCCTGAAAACCTTCAATTTGACGCTTAATCAGTTTGAAAAATATGTCGCCGCCAATCCATATTTCAAACGAACCTATGATACGGCCGTGCTTGATTGGAATAGCGCCAATTCCGCGGTAAAGCGGATCAAAATAAAGTCGGCAATGTCGCTCGAACGCGGCCTTCGCACGCTTCATGATCGCATGAATAACGCCGCAGAAACACTTCCGGCCGTCGTCGAAACCGCAAAGCTGCTGGCGAAGCTCGCCGGC
>CAIUDK010000107.1 GCA_903897875.1 uncultured Hyphomicrobiales bacterium | reverse complement strand
CGCCATTTGCATTTGGGCATCACGGCATATCCAAAGGGCGTGGCTGACACCAAATCCACAAGATAAAAGATGGCGATACCGACTTTGGGCCCAAAAATGGTTGAGCAGAGCGGAATGAAGATCAAAGCGCCGCCAAAGCCCGAAAAACCGCGCACTACGCCGCTGCCCAGCGCCACAGCAATAACAAACCAGATTTTTTGATCGGCAAGGGCGGCCTGAAGCGACGTTATCAAACTTGTGACTAGCGACGCATCGAACACGCGGGCCCCCTTATGGCTGGGTGGTCGGCTGGATGCCGGCCGCCTCACTGATTGTCTGCTTAAGCCTGCTGGCGGGGCAGTGCAACAGACTGCTATTCCATGCTTATGAGCACGCAAGCGATTCGCATCATTGGCATCGACCCGGGCCTGCGCAATACGGGATGGGGCATTATTGAGTCTGTGGGCTCGCGCCTCGTCTTTATTGCCTGCGGCACCGTCCACTCGCGTGCAACAGATACGCTGGCCGAACGGCTGCGGTCGGTTCATGACGGGCTGGCGGCTGCGATTGCCGAACACGCGCCCGTTGAGGCTGCGGTGGAAGAAACCTTTGTGAACCGCGATCCGCAATCGGCGCTCAAGCTTGGCCAGGCGCGTGGCGTGGCCATGTTGGTGCCAGCCTTGAATGGGCTGCCGGTGGCCGAATATGCTGCCAATCTCGTCAAAAAGACCGTGGTGGGGGCAGGCCATGCAGAAAAAACGCAAGTCGCCATGATGGTGAAGGCATTGTTGCCGCGATCTGATGCTATGAGTGCTGATGCGGCCGATGCGCTTGCTGTGGCTATTTGTCACGCCCAACATCGCGCCTCGCGCGCTCTGGTGGCGTCCATGTCTCAAGTGTCTGCAAAAGCCCCTGTGAAGAAAAAAGTTTCTACAAAGGTTTCTAAATGATCGGAAAACTCAAAGGCGTCATTGATTCTTACGGAGAGGATTTTGTGATCCTCGACGTCCATGGCGTTGGCTATGTGGTGCAATGTTCGACGCGGACCTTGCAACATATTGGCGGTGTGGGTGAGGCAGCTGTGCTCGCGATTGAAACGCAAGTGCGCGAAGATGCGATCCGCCTGTTTGGTTTCCGTTCCGATCAAGAGCGCGATTGGTTTCGCCTGTTGCAAAATGTGCAAGGCGTTGGCGCAAAAGTCGCGCTCGCTCTTTTGTCGATTCTATCGCCCTCCGAATTGGCAACCGCTATTGGCATGCAAGACAAAGCCGCCGTGGGGCGCGCCAATGGTGTGGGGCCAAAATTGGCCGCGCGTATTGTTGCAGAACTAAAAGATAAAATGCCCGCCTTTGGTTCTGTTGATCCCAACATCACGCGGCTTGCTGGTGAGGATGACGTCAAGAGCGCGCCCAAATCCGTGCAAGATGCGATTTCTGCGCTGGTGAATTTGGGCTATCAACGCCCACAAGCGGCGGCTGCAATTTCTGCCAGTGTGGCGGCTTTAGGTGAGGCCGCTGAAACCGGTGCGCTGATCCGCCAAGGCTTGAAGGAATTGGCGAAATGAGTGATCCAACACAACGCCTCGTGTCTTCAAACCTGCGCGATGACGATACCGACACGTCGTTGCGTCCACTCACGCTGCTTGATTTTACGGGCCAAGAAGCAGCGCGCAAAAATTTGCGTGTGTTTATTGAAGCTGCCAAAACGCGCGGCGATGCTTTGGATCATGTGTTGTTTGTGGGCCCGCCCGGTTTGGGCAAGACAACATTGGCGCAGATTATTGCGCGCGAATTAGGCGTGAATTTTCGTTCGACCTCTGGCCCAGTGATCGCAAAAGCAGGCGATTTAGCGGCGCAATTGACGAATTTGGAAGAGCGCGATGTTTTGTTCATCGATGAGATTCATCGCCTCAGTCCATCCGTGGAAGAAATTCTCTATCCTGCGATGGAAGATTTTCAGCTTGATCTGATTATCGGTGAAGGACCTGCGGCGCGCTCGGTTAAAATTGATCTCGCCAAATTCACTTTGGTGGGTGCCACGACGCGTGCGGGTCTGCTCACCACGCCATTGCGTGATCGCTTTGGCATTCCTATCCGCATGAATTTTTACACGGTGGAAGAGTTGGAGCGCATTGTGACGCGCGCTGCGCGCGTGTTGGGTGTGGGCATCACACCTGAAGGGGCCAATGAGATTGCGCGCCGCGCACGCGGCACACCGCGCATTGCTGGCCGCCTGTTGCGACGGGTGCGCGATTTTGCTGTCGTTGATGGTGAAAAAGAAATCACGCGCAATGCAGCCGACAAAGCTTTGAGCTTGCTGGATGTCGACCATATTGGTCTGGATCAAATGGATCGTCGCTATCTTGAAATGGTGGCGGTCAATTTTGGTGGCGGGCCGGTTGGCATTGAGACGATTGCCGCAGCCCTATCTGAGCCGCGCGATGCGATTGAAGAAATTATCGAGCCCTATCTTTTGCAGCAGGGCTATTTGCAGCGCACACCGCGCGGGCGCGTGTTGATGCCGCAAGCCTTTCGCCATTTGGGTTTGACGCCGCCCTCCACATCGCCCCAGCTTGGTCTGCTTGGCCTAGAGGATGAATGACTATGCCACGCTTCTCTGCGAGTCTTCCTGAAGGTCATTTTGAGGGCAGCACATTTCAATTTCCCGTGCGCGTCTATTATGAGGACACGGACTTTTCGGGCGTCGTCTATCACGCCAGCTATTTGCGCTTTTTGGAGCGTGGACGCACCGAGCTTTTGCGCGCTTGCGATGTCCATCAAGGCGCCATTTCAACGGGTGATGCGGGAGCAGTGTTCGGGTTTGCCGTCGCCAGCCTGAATGTGCGCTTTATCAAGCCCGCCCGGATGGATGATGGGCTGATTGTGGCCACCGATGTGATTGAGCTTGGCGGTGCCTCGCTCGACCTACGCCAGCGTATCCTCCGATCGGGGGAGTTGTTGCTCGATGCAAATGTCCGTATCGCTTGTGTGGCCAACGGTCGGCCAATGCGGATACCGTCAGAAATCCGACAGAAGCTGACGCGTTAGCGGCCAAAAGCTCACGAGATAGCGTGAAAGCTGCGGAATGGGTCACGCAAACCCAACAAATGCGTTTTTGGTAACCACACATTAACCCTGACGGAGTCTTAACTCTTCTTAGAGTTGGGGTGGGCTGTCTGCTGAGCCCCACAAATGACTGATTTTGTGTGGATGAAGGGAGCGAATCTCTCAAATCCCATATTGGAAGAGATCGAGGACGATCACGATGAATCCTGCTGAAATCGTATCGGGAGCGCTGAGTGCCCCAACGGAAGTCTCTCTATGGACCATGTTCTGGGGCGCGCATTTCGTCGTTAAAATTGTTATGCTTGGTCTCTTGGGCGCCTCTGTTTGGTGCTGGAGCATCATCATCAACAAGGTCATCTTGTTTAACCGCACCTTGCGCGACATGGATCGCTTTGAGCAGGTGTTCTGGTCGGGCGAGTCGCTGGAAGACCTCTATGTGAACCTCTCATCGCGCCCCACAGTGGCTATGGCCTCTCTCTTTGTGGCCGCCATGCGCGAATGGAAGCGCTCCTTCTCAGGGGCGAGCGCAAGCTTTATGGGCTTGCAACAGCGCATTGAAAAAGTGCTCGACGTTTCGATTGCGCGCGAAGTTGAAAAGCTGGAATCGCAATTGCTCGTGCTGGCCTCTGTAGCGTCTGCTGGCCCCTTCGTTGGATTGTTTGGAACGGTGTGGGGCATCATGACCTCGTTCCGCTCGATTGCAGCCTCCAAGAACACCTCACTGGCTGTTGTGGCGCCCGGTATCGCTGAGGCTTTGTTTGCCACGGCCATCGGTCTGTTTGCTGCTATTCCAGCCTTGATTTTCTACAACATCTTGCAAGGCAAAGTGGCGCGCTCGCAGGCGCGTCTTGAGAGCTTTGCCGATGAGTTCTCTTCCATCCTGTCCCGCCAGATCGACCATCATGTCGCTAATGAGCGTGATCGCGCCGCCTGATCGTTAATCGGTTGCTTTGAAGGGATTTTGATATGGGAATGGCTGTTGCAGGCGGCGGTAAGGGCGGAAGACGTCGTCGCGGTGTGCCCCGCTATGGCGCTATGGCCGAAATCAACATGACGCCGTTCATCGACGTCATGCTTGTGTTGCTGATTATCTTTATGGTGGCCGCGCCTTTGTTGGCGACCGGCGTGCCGATTGATTTGCCAGAGACAAAAGCGGCGGCTCTCAACATCGATCAAAAACCATTGGCGATTGCGATTGATGAAAATGGGGCGGTCTATTTGATGGATCAGCCCATTGATGTGTCGCAGCTCGTTGATCGGCTGAAGGCAATGGCCCAATCAGGATTTGATGAACGCATTTATTTGCGCGGTGCGCGCGGCGTCACGTATGGCCGTGTGGCTGAAGTGATGGCGATTGTGACAACGGCTGGCTTTAAAAAAGTCGCCCTTGTGACCGAGCAGGAGAAGAAGTGAGCGAACGGTGAAATTTTCGACCACCGAACCAGGCTTCATCGTTTCAGGTGCACTCCATGTGGGGCTGCTGCTGGCGACGCTTGTGGTTTTTTCGGACAATCGGAAATTTGAAGAAGCGCAAGAAAGCGTGCCCGTTGAAGTGATCACGGATGAGCAATTCAATCAGGTGATCAAAGGCGACAAGACGGCAAAAGAAAAAAAGCCTTTGCCGCCGGTCGCTTCAAAAATCGCTGATGTGAGCGAGACAAAGCCCATTCAAGATGTGGCCGAAGGCAAGACCGATATTTTGGCACCGCCACCGCCGTTGAAGAAATTGCCTGATCCGGGTGACGATAAGCCCGTCGAGCCGCCAAAGCCTGAGGCTCAGACGCCACCCAAGCCACCAGAAGCAAAGCCTGAGGTGAAACCAGAGCCGCCCAAAGAGGCTGAGCCGGTAGAGCCGCCAAAGCCACAGCCGCGCCCAAAAGAAGAGCCAAAGAAGCCAGAAGTTGCGCCGCCTTTGCCGCCGCAGCGTCCTAAGCCGCCAGAACAAAAGCCCGCCACCAAGCCCAAATCGGGCGAGGAGACGACGAATAAGCCTAAGTATGACTCATCGGCGATTGCGCAATTGCTCTCGAAAGAAACGCCGCAGCAAAAAGCTGTGACGGGGCGCGAGGTCAATCGCACAGCGTCTTTGGGTGCGACCAATGCCAATGCCGCCAAAATGTCGCCATCTCTGTTTGCGCAATTGGATGGCTTGATTGTTGATCAATACAAACAATGCTGGGCGTATTTTGGCACCAGCGGCAAAGCCTATCTGCCGCAAATTCGTGTCGCTTATACGCAAGATTGGCGCTTGGTGGCGGATCCAGAATTGTTGAACCCACCCTCCGATCCAGCCTATCGCTCCTTGGCCGAGAGTGCTTTGCGTGCTGTGAAAAAATGCAATCCCCTGCATATTCCACCGCAGTTTGCACCCTATTACGACCAATGGAAATCTCGCATCCTGCGCTTTGATCCTGACGAGATGGCAGGATGATGGTGCAAAATATTATGTTTAGTCGTCGCGTGACGAAGAGCACTCTTTGTGCGCGCAATGTAATCTGTAGGACATGCTCATGACTTCGAACTTTACGCGTCGCCAGACAATGGGTCTAATTTCGGCTCTGGGTGTCACCGGAGCCACGCAATCGGCATTTGCGCAAGGTGCGCTGCTCGACATCAAGCGCGGATCGAATTTTCAGCCGATCCCGATTGCGGTCACAAACTTTGCAGGCGAAGGCGAATTGGCTGCGCGCCTCACCAGCATCATCACAGATAATTTCAAACGGTCGGTTTTCCTCGTGCCGCTTGATTCCTCAACATTTGTAGAAAAAATCACAAATCCGGATGTCGCGCCCAAGCTCGAATCATGGAAGATGATCAACGCAGCTTTTGTTGTCACAGGCCGCTCTTCGCGCGGGGCCGATGGTCGTCTCAAAACGGAATTTCGGTTGTGGGATGTGGCCAGCGGACAGATGGTGGCAGGTCAACAATATGTGACCGATCCCAACAATTCGCGTCGTGTTGCGCATATTATCTCTGACGCCATTTTCTCAAAGATCACTGGCGAAAAAGGCTGGTACGATAGTCGTGTTGTCTTCATCGACGAATCTGGACCTAAAGAACGCCTCACCAAACGCTTGACGATTATGGATCAAGATGGCGGCAATGTGCGCTATCTTTCGAAGGGCGATGATCTTGTTGTGACGCCGCGCTTTTCACCCTCATCGCAAGATGTCACCTACATGTCATTTGGCACCGGTGATCCGCGCGTCTATTTGCTCAATATCGAGACGGGCCAAAAAGAAGCCGTGGGCAATTTCCCCGGCATGACATTTAGTCCTCGCTTCTCGCCCGATGGTCAGCGCATCATCATGTCTCTGTCACAAGGATCAGCGTCGAATATTTTCACGATGGATCTGCGCTCGCGTGCCACCACACGTTTGACAGATACACAAGCCATCGACACATCGCCGTCCTATTCGCCCGATGGTTCGCAGATCGTGTTTGAATCTGATCGTGGCGGCACACAGCAGATTTATGTGATGAGTGGCTCTGGTGGTGGCGCTAAGCGCATTTCTTATGGCGAGGGCGCACGGTATTCGACTCCTGTTTGGTCGCCCAAGGGTGACTACATCGCCTTCACGCGACAAAAGTCTGGTAGCTTTGGTATCGGCGTGATGAAGCCCGATGGCACTGGCGAGCGCATTCTCACAGACGGCTTTCACAATGAGGGCCCGACATGGGCACCCAATGGACTCTATGTAATGTTCTTCCGTGATCCGGGTGGTCAGGCAGGTTCAAAGCTTTGGATGGTGGATGTCTTTGGACGCGGCGAATTTCAAATTGCCTCGCCTGGATTTGGATCTGATCCAGCTTGGAGCCCACTGCTCAGCTAATGTTTGATGATTGCACAAGCTAAAACGTGACAGGTTTTCTTGGGCTCATCATGCAAAATTGATTGCAGTGAAATCAGAATATTTACGTTCGTTTCCACTAAGCCGTGCTCTGGACCGCTAGTTTAGCTAATTGGCAATCAGCCATTTGGCGATTGATGGTCTGGAGATTGAGATGGGCGGAGTTGCCGCAATCAAAACATTGGGTGCAGTGCCAACGGGCACAGCATTGAATGGCGATGTGCGTATCGAGTCTTCGCGTTTACGTTCGCTATTGACGATGTTTTTGTGCATCGACAATGTCCGCAAATCCTTGTCATTAGATGTGGAAGAAGCGCTGCTCTATTTGGGCGTTGGCTATCTCAACACCGAGCGGATTCAGCAGGTGGGAAGCCAAGGCTATATCTCGTCGACAAATGTGTCGTCGGTTGCTGATTTTGTGAATCTGCCAAAAGAAACCGCACGCCGCAAAATCAAGCGCATGACTGAGCAAGGCTTGTTGGAGAACAACAGCGGCGTTGTTGTGAAAGATATTGCGCGTTGGTTTGAGTTTGTTGAGCAGCTTCCCGCATGGGAGCGCCCAACGCGCGCTCTTTCTTGATTTTAAGCGAACGGCAGATTGAGCGCCAATTCGTCAACAGGTGGAGGCGGTGGAAAAATAATCTTCATGACGGATTCTAATTCCACTTCTTCGTCGGGTGTCCAAGCGTCAGGCTTTGCTGGCGCTGCTTTTGAACCAACGGCATAAGCAAACGACGAAAACGCCTTTGCAGCAAAATAGCCACGTGATGCCTCTTTTGGGCGGCCTTTGAGCAAACCACCAAATAGCGGCTTCTTATTTTTCTTGGTCTTCAGATCATCGTAATTGGCGCGGTAATAGATAAATGAGAACAGCATTAGATCGACATCGGATATTTCAACTGAGCCGATAAAAATCATAATGCGCTCGACCGCGCTCATGAGATCTTCACTCAAATCATCTTGATCATAAAGCTCACCGAGTGAACCAGCCATAGCCGCCACGATGTCTTCAACCGTCCCGGCATCATTGATGAATAGGCGCGTCACTTGAGCA
Source organism: uncultured Hyphomicrobiales bacterium (assembly GCA_903897875.1). Taxonomy (GTDB): domain Bacteria; phylum Pseudomonadota; class Alphaproteobacteria; order Rhizobiales; family Beijerinckiaceae; genus Terripilifer. The sequence continues at coordinate 5,345 of CAIUDK010000107.1, read as the reverse complement.
GCGGCTATATCGAATACGAATTGAGGAGGACATTTGTCACCGCTCACAGCTTATCTCCTTAACCCGTTTGCACGGTTGTTATCATTTGTCATGATGGCTTCTGCCGAAATTTATTAAACCATTCGACCGAGCGATCTTGCGTCTTTGCAATATCAGCAGGCTTCAGCGTCGAAACCAATGCTGCGCGCCGTTTTGCAGCGTCCTGCTGTCCGTTGGCAACTGCAAGAGACGCCCAAAAATATGATTCAATCGCGTTCTCATATCCAAACTCAGCGCCATAACTGATGGACATCAATGTAAGCGAACGATTGTTGCCAGCCTCGGCCTCTTTTTGAAGCCGTTGACGAACCCACTCCATGCTTTTTTGTACGACGGGGGGCTCAACCGATTTTATCATCATGGCGCGCGCAGGCACAGCCTTTGGAAAACCCCCGACAGCGGCCAGTGTTACCCAGCGCATCGCTTCTTGAAAATTTTGCGGCATTTTGACGCCATGCCAATAGAACAGCGCCAAATTGAATTGTCCTTCGGCATCGCCCGCTTGAGCCGTCTCTTGCGCAAGCTTAACAGCACCGTCCATATCGCCTGCCCGAATGAGCGCACCGGTGTCGCGTGCCGTTAGTGGGGCATCTTGGGCCAGAGCAGGTGTGGCGCACGCAGCCCACACCGCCACCATGGCAATGGCTGTAAGCCCGCCGTTGAATGGGAAGGGTGTGTGTCGTCGCATGCTACTGGGTCGCTTCATGACGCTACTTGACGCTGGTGAACTCGAAACGCGGGCTTCAGGGCCTTTTATACCGAACAATTTGGCTGATTTCTAAGCCCATCATTCAATACAGCGACAATATGGCTCTTGGAAGAATAAGTCCTGAAAAATATTTGTTGTTAAGCTGCTTAACATCGAAAGCAAACAGCCGTCTTCATCGATCTAGACATGCGTTCAAAGGTGAAAACTATGGTCAGCCGCATCCAATTCGATGGCGTCCACGAAATTTCGACCCAAACCAATTCAAGCATGGCGCGCGCCGAGCTGATGATGAGCCCTGTCCCGACCGGTGCAGAGCTTCCTGAGCACGCAGTTGCGCCGCCATCAAATGTGCACGAGCTCTTCTCGCCTCATGATGAGCGCCTGCGACATACAGCAGCAGCTTTGGGTGAAATCAAAGATCAGTCAGACAATGCGCGTGAGGCTGAACAGCGCGCACAGCAGCTCGAACAATTGCTTCAAAAAATGCTGCTTGGCTATAAGGCTTTGACCGCGGGGACAGATATTCAAGATAGCCCAGCAATTATCGGGCAGGCTTCCTCAGCTGCTGATGATGTTATTGCTATGTCGGATCAAGGTGTGTCCGTGCCATCTCAGAAGCCGAAGGTGGCTGATTTGGTTTTAAAGACCACAGCAGGGTCTTCCAGCGTGGGTTCACAATCAGGTTCTAGTGTCGACCCAGTGTCGCGTAGGCATGAACAAGCTCTCATCCTTCAAAAGATTGAGAATGCGATAGATCGCGTGGCTACCATTCAGGGTAAGTTAGAAAAGACGCGCACCGATAGCTATGCGCAGATCTATCTCTCAACCTCATTGGGCGGATTGAATTCGGCACGGTCGCAAGTTGCGAGCAGTGGTCTGAGTGGCGTTTCAGCCAGCCAAATCTACGACATGGTCATGCAGAATGTCGCTACGGCTGTCTTCTCACATGGAAAAGTGTCGGCCGACGTTGTGCGTCTTGCTCTGGCCTAATGTTATGCCTTGAGTGATGCTGTCCAAGACGTCACGAAGTTTGTCAAAGAACTTTGTGTGCTTTTGGCTTGCGCCAAATAGGAATCCATCGCCGCGAATTGGTTTAAATACCGCGTTTTGAGCTGATCCATTTGTGTATCAAGCGTCGTCTGTTCCGTCGCGATTTTTGTCAATTGTGTATTATCATCAGCTTCGAGGCGAGACATGGATGAGGTGCTGCTTGAAAGTGACGTCATCATGTTCGTGAATCTTTCAACGATCCCTTGCGCAAAATACACATTCGTTGTGTAGCCATCTTCTGCGCTTGCGATCACCGTGTCTGGGATCGTGATCTTAAGGCCAGCTGCATTTGTAGTTGATGCTGCAGTGATTGTATTTCCAGAAATGGTCGCCTCTGCACCGTCGAGCATCCAGCCTGTGGACGATGTGCTGTCTTTTTTGAGTGTGTAGGTGCCCGGTAGCGTCGAGCTTGTTGTTGATGCGATTGAAAGTTGGCTATCCGAAATAGCCTTACGCGATGCAAGAACAGCTTCAACAGTGCTCGGGCTGTTGTTAATGACGTAAGCGAATTTCACTGCGTCTAGCGAGAGTTTTCCGTCAGTCTGGGTTGAGACGCCAATGCTTGCCAGAGTGTATGACGAGTCACTATAACCCGACAGGCTTTTGCTTGTGTAGCTTCTCAATTCTGCGAGCAGGCTCTGCGTGGCTGACACATTGGCAAGGCCTCCGCTCTTTGTTGGATCGACATCATATTTGCTCTCGGTCGCTATCGTATCTAACAGTGCATTATAGCCAGATATGAATGTGGAGAGCGCATTCGTCATAGCGGTGGTGCTTGCGGCAGAAGATGCCTCAATAGATTCGTTGGTGCCTGTGACTGCGAGTGCTGTCAGCTTGACGCCTGGAATGGCATTATCAAAGACATTGCTTGATGATTGAACTGTTACGCCGTCAACGGACATGATGGCATCTTGACCCAAAGTTTGGACAGCAACGCCACTGACGGTGTCTTGCGCAAGTGCGCTCGTCGTTCCCGAATCCGCGCCGGTGACAGTTGCCGTAAACTGACTAATTTCGCCCGTTCCGTGCTTCACCGAAAGATAATATTCGGGCGATGAACTCGTGCCACCCGTGATGATCGATGCAGTATAACCGCTGATCGAATTGATCTGATCTTTCAAGCTCGTCAAAGTTGTTGAGCTGCTGATCGTCAACGTGTTGACCGTAGATTTAGTCGAGTCAGTTGAGTCCTTGCCCGTAAGCGTCAGAGTCAGATCTGTCGTCGAAGCTGTGCCGTCTGATAGAGTCCCCAAAAGAGATCCGCTCAGACTGCTCATCGGCGCAAAGCGCATTTTAGATTCTGTCGCCAGCTGACTGATTTCAACACTTGAGGAAAATTGATCCGGCATTGTGCCCGATTCAAACTCCACAGATAATTTTGATGAATCACTTGTCGTCGGTGCGCGCTGAAAAAGACTCGGTTCACCCAAGCCTGTCAGCGAGGACTTAAAGGCTGCTGCTGCACTTAAAACTTTTCCCACCGACGAAACCTGCGTGTCGGCAATCGTCTTTCGCTTGTCGATCAAACTTTGCGCTGCTTGCTTTGTAGCATTGGTCAAATTGGTTGATAGCGCTTGAATATCAATACCCGAGCCCGCGCCCAGCGCAGTGATGATGCTCTGGCCGGTTGCACCTGTGGTGCTCGTGGTGCTTGATACGGTCGCCATTGTCAGTCCTTGCGGTCTATTCCATCAATCAGTTTGGCCGTGAGACGACGTCTCAATTTTGCTCCAAATAACAAAGGGGTGTGAGTAGCCAACGCAGGCTTCTCACACCCTTCAGATGTTGATCACATTACTGCTTCAGCAGGGAAAGTACTGACTGCGGCTGCTGATTGGCCTGTGCGAGCATTGCAGTGCTGGCCTGCTTAATGATCTGCGTTCGCGCCAATTCGGCTGTGGCCTGCGAAAAATCCGTGTCCTGAATACGACTGCGCGATGCAGACATGTTCGTTGACGTATTTGTCAGGCTGTTGATTGTATATTGAAGGCTGTTGATCGAGGCACCCAAAGTCGCGCGTTCTGAGTTGATCGTATCCATGGCCGTATCAATCGTGTCTATCGCGGATTGAGCATTGGTTGCAGATGACAAATCACCACCAGAGACAGCAGTGCCTACAGTGTCAACAAATGCGTGAATTGTAACATTTGTTGTGTCTGATGAGGCTGCGCCTGTCTGGATGTTGAAATCACCAGCATCGCTATTCAAAATCTTCTTGCCGTTCCATGTGGTGTTGGTGCCGATGGCATCAATCTGCGTGGATAGAGCATTGTATTCCGTCTGAATGTTAGTTCTGTCAGTGCTGCTCAATGTATCGTTGGCAGCCTGAACCGACAGTTCACGCATGCGCTGCAGCATGTTTGTGACTTCAGTGTAAGCGCCATCCGCTGTCTGCACCATTGAGATGCCGTCTTGGGCATTGCGCACAGCCTGATTGAGGCCGTTAATCTGGGCGGTCATACGTGTTGAGATCGCCATGCCAGCTGCGTCGTCTTTGGCAGAGTTAATCCGCAAGCCAGTTGATAGCTCTTGCATAGCCACGCTCATCTGCTGATCGGTTCTTGCGATCGAAGCCTGGGCGGTCAGTGCGTTGATATTTGTATTAATGACGCTCATGTCGATACCCTCTTATAAAGGCCCTTTTTAAAAGGGCTTTTGAATTTCATTTCGAAGGCCGAATGGCCCGTGTAGTTCGTATGTAGCAATTGGTATGCCACTTATGTGTTCGCTTAAAACGGGCGGAAACCCGGGGGAAAAAGGTTTCCGCCTGTTGTTAATCAATCAAATTACTTCAGGAGTGCGAGCACTGACTGAGGCTGTTGATTGGCTTGTGCAAGCATTGCAGTGCTGGCCTGCTTGATGATTTGCGTTCGTGATAATTCCGCCGTGGCCTGCGAAAAATCCGTATCTTCAATGCGACTGCGTGACGCAGACATATTCGTCGATGTGTTTGTCAGGCTGTTCACAGTGTACTGAAGGCTGTTGACTGCAGCACCGAGCGACGCGCGCTCCGAGTTGATCGAGTCCATGGCGGTATCAATATTATCCATTGTGGACTGAGCATTGGTTGCAGATGACAGATCGCCAGAAGCTACGGCAGTTCCAACAGTGGTCGAAAATGCGTTGACTGTGACGCTCGTTGTGTCTGATGAAGCAGCACCAGTCTGGATATTAAAATCACCAGCATCGGTAGACAAAATGCTCTTGCCGTTCCAAGTGGTGTTGGTGCCGATAGCATCAATCTGCGTGGACAAAGCACTATATTCTGTCTGAAGATTGGTTCGATCTGTCGTGCCCAATGTATCGTTGGCGGCCTGAACCGATAGTTCACGCATGCGCTGCAGCATGTTTGTGACTTCTGTGTACGCGCCATCTGCTGTCTGCAGCATTGACATGCCATCTTGGGCATTGCGCACAGCCTGGTTGAGGCCGTTAATCTGGGCGGTCATACGCGTTGAAATAGCAAGACCAGCTGCGTCGTCTTTGGCAGAGTTAATCCGCAAGCCAGTTGATAGCTCTTGCATAGCCACGCTCATCTGCTGATCGG